>JAZNBP010000162.1:0-9524 GCA_045587085.1 Acutalibacteraceae bacterium
TATTAACGGTTAAATGGTATGTTCCGCGGTAGCCCCAACGCTTGCCCGAAATTATATCTCGGGTTCTTGCACGGTCTTTGTCTATTCGCAAAATTTTTCTTCTGATTTGCTTTTTAGTCAAATTTTCGTTTTCATCTTCTCTTTCCATACAACGCTTGATTTTTTCTTCCATAGAGCTGCACACAAAAAGATTAAGCGGATTGTATTCGCTTAAAATATAGTCGGCGTTTCTGCCCACAATAATGCAATTCTTACCGGATTTTGCTATTTCCTTTAAAATCTTTGTCTGTTCAACTAAAATACTTGTGTTTATTGCAGGGAAATGCGGAATTCCCTCAAACGAATGGTGGTAGGTAAGCGGTACAGTTTGCCAAAAATTTTTTTCTAAAATTGATTCAAGATATTCTTCGCTTAAATCGTGCTTATCGGCAAGAGCAGTTATAATTTCGCGGTCATAGTAATCAAAACCCAAAATATCAGCAAGACGTTTTCCAAGCTCACGTCCTCCGCTTCCGAATTCGCGACTTATTGTAATAATTTTCATAATATTATCCTCCTATTCAATTTGTAGCTTTGTTTCTCTGGCGTAATAAAAAATATATTGCTGTACAATGCCGGCATACGGTATAGCCTCTTCAGGCAACCTACCGTCAAACAATACCTGCATTGCACGTTTAATCCAAACGTCCTGAGGAAAAGCGGAAATTTTCCCAAGTGAAAAAAGCAATGCACAGTCGGCAACCTTTGGTCCGACACCCTTTATTTTCATAAGCTCTGTCTTTGCATCCTCGTAAGAAAGCTCCTTAAGTAAAGGTAGATTTATTTGACTGCTTGCAACCTTTTGTGCCGCATCCAAAATATATTTAGCACGAAAGCCGGCTCGCAAAACGCTTAAATCATCGAGTGTTAGCTTTGCAATCTTTTCGGCGGTCGGAAAGGTATAATATCCGCCCATATCCTCACCGAAAATCGCACACAGGCGTTCAACTATTCCTTTTATACGTTTTATGTTATTGTTTTGTGAAATTATGAAGGAGCAAAGCGTTTCCCACGGCTCCTGATTTAAAATTCTGATACCACTGCCAAAGCTTGAAGCCTTTTTTAAAATTTCATTACCGCTGATTTCGGTTATTATTTTATCGTAATCACGGTCAAGGTCAAAATAGCTTTGCCAAATATCTAAAAAATCCGCTTTAGAGGTATTATGAAAAATCAGGCAATCACCGCTTTTTTCAAGTGTTAAAAGACGGTTAAATGCAACACCTTGCCACACGTTTTTAGCAATTTCTCTCCAACGGAATGCCTGACCGCAGTCAAGCGTTTGGGGTAGAGAAAAGCAGGTTACACCTTCTATTTTAACAGAATTTTCTGCAAATAAAACCTTAAACATTAAATTCACCCTTTTAATTATACATTTTTTATGTTAAAATGTAAATACTATTTTTTTAGGAGAATTAAAATGAGAGACGATATTTGTACAATACCCGTCAGTGAAGTTTTTGAAAAGGTCGACGGTTGCCCCATCTGTCGTATGAGGGATACTATAGAGGAGAGAATTATCGACTATATTTTAGGTGATGCTATGATGGAGCCTGACGTTCGTATCGAAACGAATAAGGTTGGCTTTTGCGAGCATCACTATACACAGATGATGTCACGCAGAGGCAGACTTCAGCTAGCCTTAATGCTTCAAACACATATTGATGAAATAAATAAAAATGTATTCACAAAAAATATTTTTGCCTCAGGTCAGAAAAGGGGACAAAAGGCTGCGAAAGTTTCTGATACCTGTTTTATTTGTGATAAAATAGAATATGGTCTTTCACGTATGATTGATACCATTTACCGTTGCTATGAAAATGAGCGTGACTTTAGGGAATTATTTGATAAGCAGGAATGTTTTTGTCTGCCTCATTACGAGCGTTTGATTTTGGGTATTGATAAAAAGAATATGAAGCATTATGGGAGCGAATTTTCAAAAAGCCTTACGGAAATCACAAGGAATTATTCCAAAAATTTGTATGATAGCATTTCTCAGTATTGCCGTATTTACGATTACCGTTCAAATAAGGAAGAACAGAATAAGGACTGCCTTGATTCAGTTGAAAGAACAGTTGCGTTTTTAAACGGCAGATACTTTTAATTTACATAAAACCGACAAAATTCTACATTTTTTGTGGATAAGTGGATAGAATTTCCCCGAAAACAAGGCATTTATCCAACTTTTCCACCGAGTTATCCACATTTTTATGTAAACTATTGGTTGCGACACAACAGTGTATAATTTTACCTTTTTAAGCCAAAAATAACTACAAATAAGCAAAAAAAGGTAGGGTTTTATGGTAAAAGGTGTAAATAAAACGGTTATTGAGGTTAATAATACCGGCAGTCTGCTTTTTGAAAAAATTGTTTTTTATGTTACTCCCGAATACAGTAATTTAAGTGCAAAGCAATTAAGAAAAGCAGCAGGGGATTTTTCCTTTGGTTTTCAAAAAATGAATAGGGGAGCATCTTTAAGAAAACGATACCGCAAAAAGAGAAGGCTGACTATAGCCTTGGCGGTGCTATCGTTAGCAGCAGTTTTATCCGCCGTTCTTTTAATTATATTGTAAATAGTTTGTTAAAAAAGCGAGAAAAGGTTAATATTTCTTGCTTTTTTTCTTTTGATGGAATATAATTAATTTATTGTATTATTAAGAGGTGAGAAAATGAAAGAAAATGTTGTTTTTTCCGCAAAGCTTTATTTAAAACAGATTATAGCAACAGTTGTTTGCTTTTTTGTTGTGCTTTCAATGGACGTGCTGTCCCTTGTAATGTTTTCAACCGAAACAGGCTATGTTGCTTATGGCGTAAAGGAAGATTCTAGCCAGCAGGAATATCTTTATACATACGAAAAGTCAAGCGGTGAGGATACTAAAAAGGCAGAGTACGAGGATAAGGGTTATACAATTAAAACCTCTGCTACAAGAAAAATTAATAAAAACGGTATGATATTCTTTTATACTGTTTCTCAGATATTTGGTCTTTTAATAATAATTTCCTTTACATATTCACCCTTGTGGAATTTAGGAATTAAGGATAACAATGCGGTAAAATTCGGCAGAAAAGCCGAGGATAAGCTGCGGGGCTTAAAAATAGGATTTATGACAGGTACTCCGTATTTTGTTTTTTGTATAGTTATGCTTGTGCTTAAATTTATCCCGTCTGTCAATGTTCCTACAGGACTTATCGGTTTTGTGAATGCACCCTTTTACTCACTTATAATGCTTTTGTTTACGCAAAAAACCTTGGCTGCAAGCTCTGTTTTTTCTATTCTAGGATTGCTTCTTATCGGTTTTATTATGCCGATTTTTTCGCATATAGCGTATTCAATAGGCTATAAAGATATATCCCTTTCGGATAAGCTACTTTATAAAAAGAAAAAGGAAAAGTGATAAAAAATGGCAGGTTTTTTTGGTTTGTTTAATTATGAAAAAGAGGGTCCGGGCGTTTCTAAGGATGCTCCTAAGAAAAGAGGGATTTTCCTTTTCTTTGAATTCTTTTTCAGGAATTTCTGGAAGCTTGTTACAAATAATATGGTTTACAGTCTTATTTCGCTCCCGATTTTAACAAACGGCTTAGCTGAAGTTGGAATTACAAATGTTGCAAGAAATATTGCAAGAGATAAGCATTCTTTTGGTCTTAGCGATTTTTTTGATACCATTAAGAAAAATTGGAAGCAAGGGCTTATTGTCGGAATTATCAATATTCTTTTATATGCTTTGCTTATTTTCGATTTATGGTTTTTCTGGACCGCTGTAAAGGGTAGCTTTTCTACCGTTGCGGTGGCTGCAACACTGTTTATGCTTTTTGTACTCACCTGTATGAATTACTATATGTGGACGCTTATCATAACCTTTAATTTTTCGATTAAGCAGATTTTTGTGAACAGCTTTAAATTTGTTATAATTAATTTAAAGATGAATTTGTTTTGTATGCTTTGCCAAATTCTTGTAATCGGCTTCTATGTAGGTATACTTTTCCTTATGGGCACTTATTGGACCATTGCTTTAAGTATTGAAATAATGATACTTGTTTGTACTTATCCGGCATTCAGGGCGTTGCTTATACAGTTCTGCACATTCCCTTGCATTAAAAAGTGCATTATTGACCCTTATTACGCACAGCATCCTAATGAGGATATAGAAAAACGTCGCGACTTAGGTCTTGAGGTAGAGGAAGAACCTCAAAGCGAGTCGGATGACGATATTACTTTTGATGATTAATTTTAAAATTTCGGCATATACATTAAACGGTGATGTATATGACTTGTAGAATTGCTGATTTCAGAAACAAACAGGTGGTCTGCGTAAAAAACGGTGCGGTTTTAGGCTTTGTTTCGGATGTTGATATTAACACCGACGACGGAAAAATCGAATCGCTTGTGATTTTTGGCAGACCTCGCCTTTTCGGTATTTTGGGCAGGGAAGATGATATTGTAATTCCTTGGCAGGATATTGAGGTAATTGGCAACGAGACCGTCCTTGTAAGATGTGACCCGACTCCGTTCGTCAAAATTTCCAAAAGAGGAAGCTTTAGGTTTTAAAAAACTTAAAAATTGTAAATATTAAAATTTTTGAAAATGTGCATCCTATTATCAGGTGATGATATGAGGGTTGCACATTTTTTTGTTAAATTTATTTTTTCAATATTTCTAATATTAAGTATTATTCTTTTTAGTGAGATTATTTACTTAAGACTTAATCTTAATACCGATATTAAAATTAAAAAGGGCGATAGCATAAGCTTTAATACAAACATTCCCGTAACGGCAGAGTATAACGGAGCATCGCTTGCTGAAACCACTAAGTTTTATGATATAGGTCAGCAGTATGATATTGATTTGCGACTTTTTGGTATAATTCCTTTTGCAAAGGCTTCTGTTGAAGTAGTCGATGAAATGCAGGTGGCGGTGCTGGGCAATACCTTTGGAATGAAAATTTATACCGAGGGTGTGCTAGTAATAGATATTACCGATGTCAGAACCGAAAGCGGACTTAAAAATCCGGCTAAGGATGCGGGTATAAAGATAGGCGATTATATACAGTCGGTAAACGGTATTAAAATTTCTACTAATGAGGATTTAAGTGAAATCGTAGCAGATTCTAAAGGTGAGCTTTTGAAGTTTGTCATAATGCGTAATAACACAAAAATTCATATAAGCTGTCACGCGGCTTATTCAGAGGAAACAAAAAGCTATAAAATTGGAATATGGGTAAAAGACAGCTCCGCAGGGGTTGGAACACTTACCTTTTACAGTCCGGCACTCGATATAGTAACGGGACTAGGGCACGGTATTTCGGATAGCGATACAGGGACTATTCTTGAGATTAATTCGGGTGAAATAGTAGAGGCTGATATAGTATCTATCGATAAAGGAACAACAGGCTCTCCCGGTAAGCTTAACGGACAGCTGGGCTTTAAAACCTTGGGGAATATCGTTTATAATTGCGAATGCGGTGTTTATAGTAAATTGGCGGCTAAAATCGATACCTCAAATATGTGCGAGGTAGCACTGAAAAACGAGATAAAGAACGGCAAGGCACAAATTTTGTGCTCGGTCGAGGGAAGTCCGAAATATTATGATTGTACGGTAAGGATAAGAAGCTCTGAGCTTCATTCCAAAACGCAAAATATGATTATTACCGTTACCGATAAAAAGCTTCTAAGCCTTACAGGCGGAATAGTGCAAGGAATGTCGGGTAGTCCTATTTTGCAAAATGGTAAGCTTATTGGTGCGGTTACTCACGTGTTAATCGACGACCCGACAAAGGGGTATGCTATCTTTGCAGAGAATATGTTAGAGACTGCGCAAAGTGTGGCAGAGGAAAAATTAAAAGAAGTATCATAACAGAAAAGCGGCAGTGCTAACTGCCGCTTTTTATGTGTTAAAGTATTGTTTTTTGTATTCTTTCAAGGAAACACCGGTATGATATTTAAAGAATTTTCGCAACAGTTCGGCAGATTCAAATCCCAGTTTTTGGGCAATATCTTGAGATGAACTATTTGAAAATTTAACAAATTGTTTGATTGCCGAAATCCTTGCTTCTGCTATCATTACACTTAAACATTTGTTACTGTATTTTTTAACAGTACGATTCAAATGCGCAACAGTACATCCCATTGCTTCAGCAGTATATTCAGCTGTGATAGGGCGGAACGCATGTTGTTCTATCCATTCATGACATTTTTGGTAAAGGCTAAATTCTGCTGAATAAGAATTATACAAAATATTGAGGGTGTTAAGAATGCTCAGGAGTAAACCCTCGTTGACTCCGGGCAGATTATCGTAGAAAGAATGGTTGTGGTATATTTGATTAAACAATTCTTGGGTGTCTAACGGAGCCTTTATTACATAAGATTTTTTCGAGGATAGAATGAACTTTTCGGAATAATTAAAAACGATTTCAAATAGCTCTGTAGGTTTTGTTGCAAGGAAATTAAAACCGGAATATTTGGGAACATATATAATATTACCGCTTTCTATTATTTTGTTTTCAGATTCTATAGAACCTGAAGATACCAAAAGCAGAGCATCGTTCTCCGTTAAATTCGTATGGTAAACGAACGAGGTTTCCAAAAGGAGCTTTTGTAATTTTAGAATAGTTAGCGAGGTTTGCCTTGGCTCTCGTTCACCGAAAGTGTATTTTTTGTTATCAACTGTGTATATCATATCATATTTTTTCCTGTTTTATAAATATTTTTCTCTATCAAAAATAAATTAAGTATGCTATAATTATAACACAAACCAATAGTTTTTTCAAGTGTATGGAGGTTTTGAAAATGAAAATTGAGATAAAAAATAAATATTTAATTTTTCCTGTAAATACATTGTCCACGAAAAAGGTTTTAACATTTAAAATAAACGGCGAAACAGTATACGAGCTAAATATTAAGTTGGATAACGGTAATCCTAATTTCTATGCTTATATTGATGTATCAAGATTTATTGGACAAACAATGGATTTTTTTGTTGCACCCGAAATGAAACTTGAATTTCGCGAAGCAGATGAAATGAACATTGATAACTTGTATTGTGAGCCTATGCGTCCACAAGTTCATTTTACAACAAAAAACGGTTGGATTAATGATCCTAACGGTCTTGTATATAATGATGGAATATACCATATGTTTTATCAATATAACCCTACTGAACCTAATTGGGATAATATGCATTGGGGCCACGCTGAGAGCCACGATTTAATTCATTGGGAAGAAAAAGATATGGCACTTTTCCCGGATGAGCGAGGAGTTATGTTCTCGGGAAGTGCAGTTTTGGATGATAAAAATCTCCTAGGCAAAAATGTTGGGAACAACAAATCGGCATTACTATTTTATACAACAACGACACCTTTTTGTCAGCATATGTCATATTCAACCGACAAATTTAAAACGATAAAACGATATATTGACAAACCTGTTGTGCCTCATATTAAAGGGGAGAACCGTGATCCAAAGGTTGTGTTCTGCGATGAACTTAACTGTTATATCATGGTGCTCTATTTGGATGAAGATATATATTGTATTTTTACATCCAATGATTTGATAAACTGGGAAGAATTGCAGCGTATACATCTGGTCGGAGATAGCGAATGTCCGGATATTTTTCCTCTTTATGACAATGAAGGTGCTCGTAAATGGGTTATCATCGGCGCTCACGACAAATATTTGGTAGGTAGCTTTGAAAATGGAAAATTTGCAGCTGAGCAAACCTCTTTATCGCTCCATTACGGAACTTCAGGTTACGCAGGACAATCCTTCAGTAATTTGCCAAATAACAGAATTGTAAGAATGGTTTGGGACAGATGGGAGTTACCGCCTTTTAATTTTAATGGTCAAATGGGTATCCCGATGGAAATGTCACTCGATAAATATGATGGGTACTATTATCTTCAAGCGAATCCTGTTGAAGAAATTAAAGGTATTTATAAAAACACAAAAACATATAGCGGTGTTTTTATTACCCCTGAAGCAACATTAAATGAAACGTTGGAAAGCACAGCACAATTGGTGAAGATTAAAGGCGAAAGTCTTGAAAGCGGAGAAATGACCGTCAGCCTATTTGGAAGAAGCATTGGTTTTGATTTTGCAAACAACAAAATGAATATTGGGAATTGTACGGCGCCCATCTCTTTGACACGTGGCGGATTGGACATCACCATCCTTGTGGATCGGTGCAGTATTGAAATGTTTGCCGATGGCGGAAAAATATTTGTGTCCTGTTTGAACAACGATACTGTGAGTGATTTTAACATTCCGTATTTAATCATTCAGGCGGACAGAAAAATCACATTAGAAAATGTAGAAATAAATTCTTTAGACTCTATATGGGGTAAATAGGATGAAAGTTTTATCGTTTGGTGAAATACTTTGGGATATCTATCCCGATAAAAAATATATAGGCGGTGCACCGTTTAATTTTGCGGCTCATCTTGCAAAGCACGGCGAAGAGATTTATATGCTTTCTTGTTTGGGGAAAGATAGCTTGGGAGAAGAAGCTTTATTGTACCTCAAAGAATTCGGTATTTTAACCGATTTTCTTTCTTGGTCTTCTGTAAAGCAAACCGGGCAATGCTTGGTAACGCTTGATGAAAATGCAATTCCGTCCTATGATTTGAAACAGGATGTTGCATACGACTATATTGGCTGTGATAATCTTAATGAAGATTTTGATGTATTATATTTTGGCACCTTAGCTTTGCGCAACAAGTATAACTTGGATTCGCTCGGTAAACTTTTGAAAAAACAAAACTTTAAACACGTTTTTGTTGACATTAATGTACGAGCCCCGTTTTATAGTTACGAGGTGATCACATTTTCCATAAATAATGCCACAATATTGAAAGTTAGTTCTGAAGAATTGCCGATTGTTGCAGATTTACTGTCAATAGACAGCTCGATTGGATATAAAGAGTTTGCAAGAATCCTTAAAGAAAAGTATGGAAACTTAAAGATAATCGTTATTACTTTAGGTGCAGACGGTGCGTATTGCTATGATTGTAAGCAAGACAAATCATGTAGCTGTGAATCGCAAAAAGTTGAGGAGGTTTCAACTGTCGGAGCGGGCGATAGCTTTTCTGCCGCTTTCTTGTATCAGTATTCTCGAAAAAAAGACATCCAATTTTCTTTAGATTACGCCTCAAAGATTGCCGGATATGTTGTTTCAAAATATGAAGCTGTACCAGATTACAATATTAATGATTTTCTTTAAATCTGTTGGTCCTAATATAACACGTATATTAAAATTCAATTACCTATAATACAAAGGAATCGTGCCTAATCGGTGCGGTTTCTTTGCGTTTGTGGGGGAACTTGAAAATTATCAATGCAAAAGTATTGGTCCTATATTGACACACTCGTGTCGGGTAGCCCTTTACTCCAGAACGGTAAGTTAATTGGAGCGGTCACGCATGTATTAGTCGATGATCCGACAAAGGGATACGCAATATTTGCAGAGAATATGTTAGAGACTGCTCAAAGTGTAG
>JAZNBP010000163.1:0-6304 GCA_045587085.1 Acutalibacteraceae bacterium
ATAAAATGTTTAGTATGCAACAAGTGTGTATTCACACGAAAATTAAAGACGAGGAAGAATTGAAAAGGTTAAGTCAACCTATATGTGATTTTGCAACATCACATAATGCGGAATTTAAAAGCGGTATAAATAGTGATGATGAATTTATTGTTGTTTATACTGCATACGGAAGAACATCACACTATTGTAAAGGTGTAGTATTAGAAATTAAGCAGATGTTAAAGGACACATTTAATTGTAAAATTGATGTGCTTTTATATGCTTATTAAGGGGATATACTATGAAAATTAAAGACTATAATCTCGTTGTTTATAAATTAAGATACTATTTAAACGACAGACCCATTCCTTATGAGGTGGATTTTTTGAACGATAAACAATTATTTGAATTTATTGAGCATAATAGAGGAAATTGGGCGTTTTATAGGGTCTTAGAAATAAGGAAAGTTATATTTGAAGATTGAGAGGTGAATTTTTATGTATTACAAAGTTAATTTTTCAGGCTTTGCCATTGTAGAGGCAGGCAGCGAGGAAGAGGCAAAAGAAAAGTTTCCTGATGAATTTGTCTATGAAGATAAGTGGATCACAAGTATTGAAACAGATTTTGAAATTCAAGATAGGAGTGAATAAAATGCCAAACAAAAACAAATTTACCAACAAACCCAAGTATATGAAAATACGTTTAACCAAGCGTTATACACTCGATTTAATACGCTTTGGGACTGTCCTGATGAAAGCTATCATTTATTTTAGTATGTTGTCACTTACATTTTTAAGTGCATACCTTTCTATCGTGTGCGATTTTCCAAAAGAACAATTTTTGATCTTTATGAGTGTTATTTCAATATATGTGATGTATAATTTATATAAGCATTAGTATAAATTTAATATGGGGTGATTAAAATGTTAAATATTACCATTACACCAACGGCGATTTATTTTAATAATTTAACAGACGATTTACGCACAGATATTAAAAAGCGTTACCCCGATTTAACACTCACACCCAAGGGCAAATATGCGGTTATTGACAAACCTGAAAAGCTATTTAGAGTAATTCTCGAATTGTCTTATACCTACGATTTAGAAATTGTATAGCCTCCGAGCATTTCAAAACCCTGCGAAACTATTTCGCAGGGTTTTCGCAAGCCTCTTAAATGCTCGTAACCTTATTAACATACAAATAATTTTATAACCTCTGCAAAGATATTTTTTATGCGTTGATTTTCAAAATACACATTACCCATTTTATATTGATTAACAAAATCTTTTAAATATGGGTGTTTGTTTGATGCTTTTAATAGTAGCGTGTTCGGTTTATGATCGTCAACAGTTAATGAAAATATGACTTTATACGAGGGGTCTACATTATCACTCACAAATATTTTCCCTGCGTGGTTGTCGCACCATATCCCATAAGATGCAGCCTTAAAATCAATCGTGAAATAATAAAATGATTTTTCTGTCTTTTTCATAATGAACGTTTTACTGTCATTCATAAATTTATTTTCAATCGCATATTCACTAAATTTTGTACCCTCTATTAATTGCCCAAAACGTGTCTTTTTGCGGTTTTGAATATATTCCTCATTCTCTACCAACTGCAAAAGCACATCACCCTTACGCACAAATTTTGAGCCATAAGGCAAGCTAATATTAAAATATAGTGTGTATGGGTTTATCATTGTTACAGCGTTAGCAAGGAAAAACACCTGGCAGCCTCTGTATCGGTCTATACTCATATAAAACCCTAAAAATGCCTCAACCTCATTTTTCAAATAGCGTGAAAATCCCGTTTCCTCTATTAAAAATTCATCAAATATGATAAAATACACAAGCGGATATGCAATAGATTTATAGCTTTTTGCCTTTGTCAACGCCATAGAATAGCCTGCGATTTGATCATTTATGTAATAGATACCGCCTGAGTATTCAATATGTATGTCGGGAAACTCATTGTTTGCGATAATATCGTCAAAATAGGTGGGGGCAGTTTCTAATAGTTCGTCATTATACCGCCTTAAATATACAAATTGATGACCCTTATCTAAAAATTGTTTTATTGCACGTTTCTTTGCTCCGTAGGTTTTACCGCACCCACGATTACCGATAACAAAGTTAAACAAGCAATTATATGAAAGTGTTTGATTTATGTCATACCACATATAAATTATCCTTTCTTAATGTTTCACGTGAAACAAAATAAAAGTGGGTTATACTTTGTATTGTGACAAGCAACCACGCCAAACTGTAAACAGAGGCTCTTCACCTTTGGTATCTGCAAACAGTATCACAATTTAAACAAAATATACCCACTACCACTATTATACCACTTTTAAAATATTATGTCAATATAATTTTAAGTGGGTTTAATCGTAAATTCAATATCTTTTAAGACTATACCGCCCTTAACGTGCTTAGGTTGTAACTTACCCTTATAAGTTGCACCAACCTGAAAATTATCCCAAGTAACATATTTATAACACGTTTCGGGCATACCTGCACAGGTGATTTTCATTAATTTTCTGTCATACATTGTGGGATTGCTCCAAGTATAAAATGGGTTAGAGTCCTCAATGTATGATTTTTGTCTTAAAAATCTCGCCCGCATAAAACGGCTTTCAAGTTTCCACGCCCCGAGTTTTACAGGGTCAACCTCAAAATCATCAGGAAGATCAAGACCGTAATTTTGTAGTTCTTTCGTGGTTAAATGGTTTAATTCTTCCTCATTCATATACATTAATTCTTTGGGTAAACTGATTGATAGATGCACACTATCGGTATCGGCATACACAAAGTATTTATATAACTTTTGAGCCGTTGTAATTGTTTTGTGTCTTGCATAAGCCGTAATAAACGCCCCAACAGGTATATAAATCGGGTCACGAGTTTCAGGCTCACCTAACCTGAATTTAATTATGCCGTCTTCATAATACGGAATTTTGCCCCTCACATTTGGGTTAAGAGCAAATTTACCATATAAGGCATTTAACATTAATTTTGCAAGTGTACGCATACCATAATTTTTGGTTTTAGTGCTTTCAACTTTTACGGCGTTCCATTTGTCTATGTACTCTGTAAATAGACCTGTTGTAGCCTTAAATTTCCAACCACTATGCCATTCTACACAATACACGTTATAATGCTTTAAAAATATGTCAAGGTCAACCGAGGTCAAGCACATTGTTACATCTTCATTCCCTGATGATGTTAAATATTCGGTAGGCACAAATGCAAGATTATTTTTTAACTGTATCGTTGGGAGATGCCCCTCTTTTAATTCAAATTGACAGGTGAACATTTGCACGTATAAAGGATATAAATTGTCTTGTTCATATCTGCCGTTAAAGAAAATCGGCTCGTCATAAGGCAGCGGACAATCGTGCATAACCCAAGGATATAATGAGTTAACATCAAATACTAAGCCTGTCTTTATATCCCTGCTTTTATATTCAGGCTTTACATAAGTGAAACCGCCTCTATAACATTGTCTAACATCTGCATCATACTGTGGAATAGGAAACCACGCTTTAAAACTGTTTTCTGTAACAGTTTGCTTGTAATCGTGCAGAGCATTTGACCCCTGTGTCATTTTGGTTAAACCTTGAGAAAATAATACGTTTAAGGCTCTTGCCATAATTTCAACGTCATTTTTTAAATATAAAATTTCTTTCGGGGTTAGCTTATGCCCGATTGGTCTATATTCCTTGTAATCAATTTCACCTTTTTGAATAGGCAAGCCAAACGCTTTGGCAACATCACGCACCGCAAAGGGAATAATTTTATAGCTATCTAAGATTTTAACAAACTTGCTTTTTCTTCCTTTTTTCTCAAAGATAATTTTAATAGAGTAAAACTGTCCTTTGTCGCTTATTAAGGTTGTAAAAGTTTTGTCCGCCTCGTCTTCCGTTTTTGTAACGTGTTTAAAGCCGTTTTCAAAAAGCCAAACTAATATAAAATCACTATCAAACTTTAAGTTATGGAAATAAAAGGTTGAATTATCGGAATTTTCCATAAATTTTATAAGTGTTTCGATATTGTTATCAAATATAAAATAATCGGGGTCGCCTATTTCACAAACACCCCACGCCCACACTCTGCAATCGTTCTCGTCTGTGGTTGTTTCAAAGTCTGCCGTATATTTCAATTTTGCACCCCTATTCTTCAGGGTCTTTTATTCCCCATACATTTCTTAATGCTTTTTCTTTTTCTTCAAATTGTGTACGATCATATATAAAGGTTATCCCTGCCTCTTTGTCTATCATCATAGTATCACTTATTTTTTGGGGGTCTGTGCCTCTTATTTTGTCAATAATGTCATCACTTATCCCTGTTGTGATTAAGGCAGTTATATAATTATCTTTTACACGTTCTAAATGCTCTTGCCGTTTTTTATCATTAATTTGATTATCAACAGACATTATAAATCTTTCCCACTCATAGCCACGAATTTTATTAATATCTCTATTTCGTGGCTCTAAGCTATTTATTGCCTCTGTACCCATTTGAACTTTGTTACCTGTTTTCTTTCCACGTGATAATTCGTCAAGTTTTTCAATACGCCTTTTTTCTCTTGCTTTCCACCTGTTTTGTGCATCTTCTTTCCGCTTATATTCTTCCCATTCCCATTGTGTGGTTTTTAACCCCTCTTTACCCTTAATAGGTTTTTCTGCCCCTCTTTGAGAAAAACGGCGGAGCGAGGCAATATAATCATTATAGTCCTTACGGGTTTTAATGTTTGCAATCGCTCCTGTTTTAGTTTGTGTGTGAGGTAAATAATCTTTGTTTTCGGGGTGTTTATTTCTGTTGTAATAAATTTTGGCGTTAAAGTTTTTTATTGTCCTTTCGAGTTCGGCAAGGTCACTTTTCCGCCAACGAATATCAGGTCTTTTTGACATAATTCAGTACCGCCTTTTGTTACTATTAAAAATCCTCTCGTTTCGATTTTTCGGTATAATACGAGATCAGCAAGCTCGTCAACCTTTATAGTAAACCCGAAACGTTTGGAAAGTGAACGGCTTATATTTTCCCGATTTTCTAATTTTTTCTTTTTAAATTTATCTAAGTGCAATTTTGATGAAAATACAAATGTTAAGTCATTAGATGTGTGATGAAAACACGATTGACTTAAATCGTAATATACGCCGTTTCTCGTCATCATTTTATAAATTCGCTCCTTTGGTTTAAAATTGTTTCACGTGAAACAATAAAAATGCAGTAGGGCATTTTCGCCCTACTGCCCATTGTTTATGTTACGGAATATTTTATACAGAATGTTTTGCTTTACAACTAAGATTAATTTACTTTGTTACTACGTTAATAGATAACATTTTTCTTTCCGCTTTTGAAATCTGTTTAATTTCAATATCAAGCGGTTTTTCCCATTTATTCGGTGTTCCGTAATACTGGAAAATTTTCTTAATTGAAGAATAAATGCCGACAGATACACACGCGTAACCCTTTAAGTCCTTATCTAAGATAACGATACGAGGGCAAGTCTGTATTTCGCCCGACTCCTTATTAACACACTCAACAACCTCAATGTAAACATCTTTCATACTGATAGTTTTACCGATAAAGTCTGCTAAGCGGAAATCGGGGTTATTTGTCGCATTGTAAAGTTTTGCTTTTTCGTCATCTGTTGCAGGAATTAACGTGCAAAACTGCGATTTTGCCGTTGTTAAATCTACTGCTAAATCAAAGCCGTCATCTGTGAAAACAGAATTTCCCTGATTTGCTACTGCTACTGCCTTTGTTTCTACGATCTCTGTGTTTTTCATTTCGTTTGCCATAATTTTTCAATCTCCTTTTAATTATAAAAATTTTGTTTTAGTTTACCTGTGTTTCAGGCTCGTCTGTTTGTTCTGCATTTGAATTTACTTTTCTGCCATACTTAATAAAATCATCAAGTGAGATTTTATAAGTGTCCTCTGTAACATCAACTTTTGAAACTGTCACAAGTTCCGCATCAGGGTTGGCAGATTTTAAAAGCCTCATTCCCTCTTTTTGCGTAACTACGCCGATAACTGTGACAGGATCAAGTTCTGTTATTTTCGGCTCTTCGTTTTCAACTACTGTTATTTTGTAGCCGTAAACTGTACTTGATTTGATTGTCCTTGCGATTGTTTTACGCATCTGTTTTAACTCCTTTCTTTTTAAATTTTAGCTTAATTAAATGAAAATGAAATTTTTCAGTAACAATCTACCTTTATAAAGGTTAGGCAACTCGCAAAATAAAAGGTAAAAAATTACTGTACTATTATAATAACAAATATTTGTAGAAAAGTCAAGCACTTTTTTGTATT
>JAZNBP010000164.1:0-11812 GCA_045587085.1 Acutalibacteraceae bacterium
GTTAAAATTTTAACTGATAGCCTTTTTCTTGTTTTAATTCTTTTCAGGTAATCGGAAATATGTAGCAGTGGTATTGTAAATGATTTCTGCCAACCAATCGTTAAGACAAGCAGCATCTATTCGCCATTGCCAATTATCACCCAAGGTTGACGGGGTGTTGATGCGGGCAGAATTATCAAGTCCTAAAAAGTCCTGCATTTGCAGAATTACAGTATTAGCCGCAGTAGCCATAGCCGATTTAATAAGTGCCCAATTAAAGCTGTCTTTTTCGCTTATGCGTAAATATTCACGCATAAACTTTACCTCATTTTGACTTGCGTCAAGCATATATCCTATTGCGGTATCGTTATCGTGGGTGCCTGTGTATAAAACACAGTTTTTTATGATATTGTGTGGAAGATAACTGCTTTCTTCTTGTGGACTAAAGGCAAACTGCAGTACCTTCATTCCGGGATAGCCTGTATATTTCAAAAGTGAGCGTACATCATCATCGATAGTACCTAAATCCTCGGCAATTATATCAAGACTTCCAAGCTTTTTGTTAAGTATTTCAAAAAGCTTTTTCGAGGGGCCTTTTTTCCATTCACCGTTTATAGCAGTTTTATCGCCGTAGGGGATACTGAAGTATGCCGAAAAGCCTCTGAAATGGTCAATGCGTACAACATCGTAAAGCTTTGTGTTAAAGTAGATCCGCTTAACCCACCAATTATAATCGTCCTTTTCCATAAGCTCCCAATTATAAAGCGGATTGCCCCAAAGCTGTCCGTCTGCCGAAAAAGCGTCGGGCGGAGTGCCTGCAATAGCTGTAGGCAAAAGCTCGCTGTCAAGTAAAAATTGCTCAGGCTCCCTCCAGCCATCGGCACTGTCAAGGGCAACATAAATGGGAATATCACCGATAATTTTTATACCGTTTTGGTTTGCATAGTCCTTTAACGCTTGCCATTGACAGAAAAAATAATACTGAATAAATTTGTAAAAGTTGATTTCCTCTGCAAGACTTTGCTCCGCTTCAATAAGGTAAGCCTTATCACGGGTTTTGTAGGGGGTATCCCACTCGTAAAAGGGCTTTCCGCCAAAGTGGTCCTTTAATGCAGAAAAAAGTGCATAATTGTTAAGCCAAAAGCTGTTTTCCTTTAAGAATAGATTGTAATCAGAATTGTTGTGCGAGGTTAATTTAAAGCGATTAAATGCAATTTTTAAGACCTTATATCTTGAATTATAAAGCTTTTCGTAGTCTACTTTATCTGCTTTTTCACCAAAGTCAAAGGCATCAATTTCCGCTTTATTTAAAAGCTTTTCGTCACAAAGCATTTCCAAATCAACAAAATAAGGGTTTCCTGCATACGCCGAAAAGGACTGATACGGCGAGTCGCCAAAGCTTGTAACACCTAAGGGCAAAATCTGCCAATAGCTTTGTCCCGATTTTTTAAGAAAATCGACAAAGTTGTATGCTTCTTTCCCGAATGTTCCTATGCCGTATTTCGAGGGTAGTGAAAATACGGGCATTAAAATACCGCTTGCTCTCATTTTTTGTTTTCCTTATCCATTCCTAAAATAAAATTTAATTTTTTGCGTTTTCCGTTACGGTAGTCATACCAAAAACAACAATCTTTTCTATTTCCATATCGTCGCTCAGCCACATAAATGCAGTGGGTGCACCGTTTTCAAAATAGGCCTCAAAATCTAAAAGGGAAATTTCATTATAAGAAACCTCATAATAAAGCTCGTTGGCTAAACCGTCGGTTACTTCCATTTGTGAGAAAATTGTTAAATCAAAATAAACAGCATCATCTGACAGAGTGAATTCTTTGAAAGTATCTTTTGGGTGGTCTGTTTCACTATCGTAATTGAAAGCGGCGGTTATTACCTTGCCGTCTTTTATATCGGTAATCGCTCTGTATAGATTATAGCCCTCTAAATATTCGGGAGCTTTTTCCCACCAAAAATTGGAGGTGGTATCCATTTCTGATGCTATGAAATCACGTATTTCACCGTCTATTCTAAGTAATAAATTACTTACGTTTAAGTCAAGAATATTTATGATTTTTTCGTTTTCGTCATATTCGTTGTATAAAATAATTTGGGAGTTTTTTTCATCGTATCGGTAAAAATCGTATGAATCAGAATCTCCCACCGGCTCGCCCGCTTCACAGTAATAGGCAAAAGTGCCGTCCTTTTTAAAGGAAAGCATGTCATGACTGCCTCTGTCGGTATCAAGAAAAAACCAATTCTTTGTGATGGGTGAGCTTGAAGCTTGCGGTGCATTTGTTGGCTTTTTATCAGCCTTTTTTTCGCATCCGCAAAATAAAAGCAGTATAAATATTAAGGTTAAAGCTAATGATTTTTTCATAATTTGTCAACCTTTCTTATATCGCAAATTCCGTTAGGAATTTATATCACTGCGTTGCCTTGCAAAGCAACGCAACGCACTCTATATGTACTGTGCGAGGGAATAAATCGCAGGGTGTATATTTTATGAGCTTATACCCTAAAGCATCAAAAAGCTTTATATCTCTAGCAAGGGTTGAAACATCACAGGAAACATAAACAACGCTTTTAGGAGAGAATTCCTTAGCGATAGCATTAATAACCTCTTCACTGCAACCCTTTCGTGGCGGGTCTACAATACAAACATCGGGCTTTATTTTTTCTTCTGCTAAGGTGCGTGAGGCTACAGTGGCATCGGCACAAATAAATCGGGCATTTGTGATGCCGTTCAGCTGTGCGTTATGCTTTGCATCGGCTATAGCTTCACTCACTATTTCTACACCGATTATGCTTTTCGCATTTTTAGCCATAGAAAGACCTATCGTACCTGCACCGCAATAAAGGTCCAGAATGTTTTTGTTTTCGGGCTTTGCGTATTCTCTAACCTTTAAATATAATTTTTCCGCCATATCTCGGTTTACCTGATAAAAGGAAAGGGGAGAAAGTCGCACCTTAATATTGCAAAGAATATCTGTAATATAATCATTGCCGTAAAGGGTTTTGCATTTGTCGCCGGTTATAACGTTTGTGTGTATTTTATTTATGTTTATCCCAATACTTTTAATATTTTCGTTAGGCTTTAGACGTGCTATTAAATCATCGTTACAAGGTAAACTGTCACCGTTAATAATAAGAGTAAGACAAATCTCATCGGTTTTTTGGGCTTTGCGTAAATATATGTGGCGTAAAAGTCCCTTTTTTGCCTCCTCATTATAAATACTGATATTGTTATCGCTTATCCAATTTTCTATAGTTTTAATTATGTCTGAAAATTCGCAAGGCTGTAAAAGGCAGGCGTTATTTGGGATTATTCGGTGTGAACGTGGTGCAAAAAAACCTGCCTTTCCGTCACTGTTTAAGGGCAGTTGTGCCTTGTTGCGATAGTAATTAATATTATCGGCAGAAATTATAGGCTCGGGCAATAAATCAATTCCGCCGATACGCTTTACCGTTTCGTAAACCTTTTTATACTTAATTTTACACTCGGCTTCATAGCTTATATGCCTGAAAGCACAGCCACCGCATTTATTAAAGGTTTCACAGTCGGGAGCTATGCGGTCGGCAGACGGAGTGATAATCTCCAAAAGCTTGCCAAAGCAGTAGCTTTTTTTAAGCTTTACAATTTTCACTTTTGCGATATCGCCTATAGCGGTAAAGGGTACAAAAACCACCATACCGTCCGCTTTACCAAGACCGCTACCGTCATCTGTTACGTCAGTAATTTCCAAAATAATCTCGTCGTTTTTATTCATAAAAAATCCTTTTCAACAGCAATTTGCAACTTTTATACTAATTTTACCACACTGCAAAACAACAGTCAAACCAAAATAAAAAAATATACGATTTTTTATTTGTCTATTCGCTAAAAACTTCCTACTTCTGCCACCAAGTTTTGACAAAAAAGCTTTAAGGTACGAATTATAATTAATGTATAATTATATGCCGTCCTCTAATAAAATACTCCAAAAGTATTTTGGGCGGAAAAGGGAGAAAAGCTATGAAGGATTTCGTTAGAATTTCTGGAAAAATTGATGAATTTTCTGCAAAAGAGCTTGTGTTTGCGTCGGTTATGCATTTTTTGGCATTTTTAGGCGGTGTGATAAGTACAAGAGCCATAGTTTTAGGAACACTTTTGCCGTTTGGTATAAGCTATCTTGCGGCAGCCCCCGTTATCTTTGCACCGGCAGTAGCCCTTGGTACATTTTCGGGTTATTTTTTTCCTGTGATAGGTGGCTCGGGTTTTAGATACATAGCCACACTTTTTGCAATTCTTGCAATAAAACTGCTTTTGGGCAACTATAAAAAGCTGATTAAAAACCCTGTGTTTTTAGGGGCTGTTTCCTTTCTTGCCTGTCTTTTAACTGCGGCTGTAAATTTTAAAAACGGAAGCATAAATATCCTTGACGGATTGACAGAAAGTCTGCTAGCTGCCTTTGGCGGATATTTTTTAACTAAAGGCTTTGCTGTTTTTGAAGGGGCACGTCAAGGTCTGTCAAACGAAGAGCTTTCAGCATTATTAATCTCACTATGTATAATATTTATGGGACTTAACGGCTTTGAAGTGGCAGGAATATCACTAGGCAGAATATTGTCAGTAGCCTTAATTCTTGTGGCATCAAAGCAGGGCGGAATAACTGCCGGCTCAATTTCAGGCGTGGCAGTAGGTATCTGTGCATCCTTAAGCAGTATAGGTCCTTATGTTGGAATGGGACTTGCCTTTGCAGGACTTATGGCAGGCGTTTTTTCTATGCTTGGCAAATATGTTCAAGGCTTGGTATTGCTGATTTTTGTTTTTATAGGAGCAGTAGCGGGCGGAAATTTAAATCTTTTGGCTTGTGCTATGATAGAGGCATTTATAGGCGGAATGCTTTTTATATTTATACCTAAAAGATTAAGCACTCTGCTTTCGAGAGTTTTTTCGGCAAGAACTCTGCTTACTATACCCGAAGGCTTTAAGAAGTCACTCACTTTAAGGCTGGAGCTTGCCTCAAACGCTTTACGGGATGTCTCAAAAACGGTAGAGCAGGTGTCGGGTGAGCTTGCAAAGATTAATTCGCCCGATTTTGAAAATGTTATAACCGCTGTTGAGCAGGATGCCTGTGCCGGTTGCAAGCTTAGGGTGCATTGCTGGGAAACAAAACGGGATGATACCATAGAGGCGGTAATAAATATGACAAAGGCAGTAAAGCAGGGGAGTTTTACACCCGAAAGCGAGGCGACTACTGAATTTAAAGGCAGATGTCTGCGACTTTCAAAAATAGGAAACGCTACCTATAGACGCTATTCTGATTATGCAGGACGCATAGCGGCAGAAAACAGAATAGACGAGGTACGCTCGGTAGTATCTGACCAATTTGACGGAATTTCCTCTATGCTTTATGAATTAAGCCTTGATTTTAAGAATGACGAGCAATTTGATACAGCCGCCGCCGAGGCCTCTGCTGCTGCACTTGCCGGCCTTGGAATTCACGTAGACGAAGCATCTGCAAGAATTGATAAATACGGCAGAATGACTTTGGAATTTAAACTGAAAAGGGCAAAGGATTTGGTAATTAATAAAATGCAGCTTATCCGAGCCGTGTCGATTGCCTGCGAAAGAGATTTCGATACGCCGATTGTAACCGAGCTTGGGAACGATATATTTATTCTCGTAAACGAGCGTGCTGATATAACGGTAGATTTTGCGGCAGAGCAGATGTGCTCGTCAAAATCAAGTATGTGCGGAGACGCATATAAAAGCTTTTATGACGGCAAGGGACATTTTATAATTGTTTTAAGCGACGGTATGGGAACAGGGGGCAGAGCCGCAGTTGACGGTGCTATGGCATCGGGACTTATGTCAAGACTTATAAAATCAGGCTTTGGGTACGATTGTTCTCTAAAAATTCTCAATTCCTCAATGTTGTTTAAATCTACAGATGAATCGCTTGCAACCTTGGACGTCGCAAGTATAGACCTTTTTACGGGTGTTTTGGAGCTTTATAAGGCAGGTGCAGCACCTACTCTTGTACGCCGACAGGGTAAAATCGGCAAAGCGGAAAGCACCTCCCTGCCGGCAGGAATTTTAAGGGATATTTCCTTTGATAAGGTAAGCATCAGATGTCGAATAGGGGATGTAATAGTCCTTATGTCTGACGGGGTAAGCAGTACAGGTACGGATTGGATAAGAGCAGAGATAGAGGCTTTTTCAGAAGGCGATGCAAAAACTCTTGCCCGCCGTATATGTGAGGGTGCCAAGCGTAGAAGCGACACCACTCATCAGGACGATTTAAGCGTTCTGGTTGCAATTTTAGAAAAATCGGTTTAACCGAAAGAAATTTTATGTGTAGGCGAGGATGCCCACAGCGTCCCATTATGATTTGAGCGTAATTTATCGGGACGAAGGAGGGCATCGTCCCCTACAAAATCAATTTCGTTTTGTGAATGATTTAAACGGACAGTCGGGGTAGTGAAACGGCTTTTTGGTAGTGAATAACAGTCCAGTGGACTGTTAGAGCCAAAAAGTGACCGAGCTGCAGCGAGACCGCCTGTCCCTACAAAATAATTTTTATATTACAAACATAAATAAAAGTCTCCCTGCCAAAATTAGCAGGGAGGTTTTTGGTTAATATACCCGTCATTTGATTTCTTGTTCAATATCATCAAAAATATCGTCATCAAAGAATTCACGCAAGGAAATTTCTAATCCGTCGCATAGCTTTTTAATAGTGACAATGCCAGCGTTTTTGCTACCGCCGTTAATTACATTCTTTAAAGTTGAAGGCGGAACGGCAGAAAGTCTTGCAAGAGCATTTACTGACAGTCTTTTTTCCTCACATAGTTGCAACAATCTATTTGCTACGGCTTTTCTTGTATCCATAATAATTCTCCTAAAAAGTTTCTACTTTTAGTTTATCCTTTTTAGAAATTCAACAACGACCATATATGGACTTTTTAGACCATATATGGTAAACTGATTTTGGTGGTGATTTATTATGAAAGAAAATACCTGTTGCTTTTTTGGTCACAGAACGATTACCGAAACAGAGGAACTGAAATCAAAGCTTATTGAGATTATCGAAAAACTAATTTGCGAAAACTCGGTTGATACATTCCTTTTCGGGAGCAAGAGCCGATTTGACAGTCTGTCTCTTGAAACAGTCACCGAAATGAAACAAAAATACCCTTACATAAAGCGAATTTATGTAAGGGCTGAATATCCTGATATAAATGAGCAATATAAAAACTATCTGCTCAAAAGCTATGATGATACATATTATCCCGAGCATATCATTGCTTCGGGACGGGCAGTTTATGTTGAACGCAACTGCGAAATGATAAACAAAAGTCAATTTTGTATCGTTTATTACAATAAACAAAATGCACCAACCAATCGCAAAAGCGGAACAAAAACAGCCCTTGAATATGCCTTGAAAAAAGGAAAACAGATAATAAAAATTTTGTAGGTAACAACCTATGTGTTGTTCCTTTGTCTTAATATGTTATTAAAAAAATATTTACATTGTAGGGCAGGGGTTTACTCCTGCCGTTTAATTTTTTAAAAACAAATGGGGACGATATGACGGACACTTCGTCCTCGATTGTCCGCCATATAACAAAAGATTATTTGACAAAACATACTGTATCATTTATAATATATACATAATAATTATTATGGAGGAGTTTATGCGTTTATTGGCGGTAGGGGATGTTTGTTCTCCTTGCGGTGTTAATGCGGTAAAAGAAATTTTGCCGAAACTTAAAAAAGAAAAAAATATTGACGCCGTAATAATAAACGGTGAAAACTCCGCCGAGGGTAATGGTATTACTCCCGATACTGCGGAGTATTTGTTTAATTGCGGTGCGGATGTAATAACAGGTGGAAACCATTCGTTGAGACGCAAGGAAATATACGATTATCTTGATACAAAGGATTGTATTTTAAGACCGCATAATTTAACTGAAGCCGAAGCGGGAAAGGGGTACTGCCTTGTTGATTTCGGTAAATTTTCTATGGCGGTTATAAATCTTTCGGGCAGGATATATATGGAAAGAACGCCTGCTGATAATCCTTTTGTTGTGGCAGATGAGCTGATTGAAAGGGCAAAGCGTGACAATGCCGATATAATAGTGGTTGATTTTCACGCTGAGGCAACCAGCGAAAAGCGTGCTTTGGGATATTATCTTGACGGCAGGGTATCTGTAGTATTCGGCACGCATACCCACGTGCAAACTGCAGATGAGCAAATTTTACAAAACGGAACAGGGTACATAACCGACCTTGGTATGACCGGACCTAAAGACTCTGTTTTAGGTGTAAAAAAGGAAATAATTATTAGCCGTCTTAAAGATAATGATATGTCAAAATTCCAGTTTGCCGACGGGGATGCCTGCTTTTGCGGATGCATTTTTGATATAGATTTAAAAAGCGGAAAAACTGTTTCTACAGAGAGAATAACTATTTGACGGAGCTTTTATGATATTTAAAAGATTTTTAAGTATACTTTTAACTTTTTTATTAGTCTTTTCCATAGTCGGCTGTGACAAGGAAAAAAGCACAAATAAAAAAGGTAATACCAATCAGGAAAAAGCCGAAATTAAAGACGGGATAACCTTGCTTTATTCCCAGCAGGACGGCTTTAATCCTTATACTGTAACCACCGAAACCAACCGTAGCATTGTAAAGCTTTTATACGAACCGCTTGTTAAGCTTGATAATGAATTCGGTGCGGTATACTCGGTGGCGAAGGGCGTTGAAATTTCGGATAAAACGCTAACTGTGACCTTAAAGAGCCTTAAGTTTTCAGATGCTACAGCTGTTACTTCAGAGGATGTAGTTTATTCCTTTAACCTTGCAAAGGCTTCGGCTACTGACTATGCATCACAGCTTTATAACATAAGCTCTGCTTCGGCTACGGATGCTAAAACAGTAGTGTTTACACTTTATAAGCACGACCCTTATTGTGAGAATTCATTGACCTTTCCGATTCTTAAAAAACAAAGCGACACAATTACCGATACTGACGGGGTTTTGATGCCTCCTATAGGCTCGGGCAGATTTCGTGTGAACGATGTAGGCGACGGATTAATTAAAAATGAAAATAATACCGCATATAAGGGTACAATAAAAAAGGTAAGGCTTATTAATTCTCCTGATGTAGAATCAGTTACGCACTATGCTCAGATTGGGGCTGCTGACCTGTATTTTACCGATATTATAGATAGCGGTTTAACACGTATGACGGGTGAAAAATTAGATATAAACCTTAATAATATGGTTTATTTGGGTATAAATCAAAATTACGGAATTTTGAGCGAGAACCTTATGCGTCAGGCAATATCTACCGCCATTGACAGAAGCGTTATTTGTAAAAATGCTTATTTTAATAATTCGGTAGCTGCTACGGGCTTTTTTAACCCTGTTTGGAGTGCGGTAAACTCGGTCCAAAACATACAAAATAAGACAAATAATAAAATAACTGTTGAGAATTTGGAGAAAATAGGGTATAATGGTTTAGATAACACAGGAACACGTGTTGACTTAAACGGCAATAAATTGCAATTTACCCTGCTTGTGAATAGCGGAAATCCGACAAGGGTTGCCGCCGCAAAGCTGATTGCAAGTCAGCTTTCACAGTTTGGTATAAAAATTTCGGTTATAGAAAAAAGCTATACCGATTATGTTACTGCTTTGCAAACAGGTGATTTTCAGCTTTTCTTGGCGGAAATAAAGCTTACTGATAATATGGATATTTCACCGCTTGTTACTGTCGGTGGCTCTGCGGCATACGGTTTGCCTGCTGCAAAGCCCCAAGACCAAACTGAAGAAGCTGAAAAAGAGCCGACTGTCAGCAACATAGAAAAAATTATAAATGGGTTTTATACTGCTCAAAACGGGATAACCGATGTGGCTTCTGTTTTGCTTAGCGAAATGCCGTTTGTACCTATTTGCTACAGAACAGCGACATTATTTTATAATGATAAAATTGAAAATGTAAATACCGCTTCTAAATGTGATATTTATTTTTCGATTGATTCATATATTTACAATGGTAATTAAATTTAATCAGGAGGATTTGTTATGATTGCTTATGAAACCAGATTAGGTAAAATAGATATTTCTGAAGCGTATCTTTCAAAGCTTATTGGTGATGCTGTTACATCCTGCTACGGTGTTGTTGATATGGTAGCTGCAGGCGGTCGTCAAAAGCTTTTAGGTGCCGTTTCAAAGGAAACACCTATCAATAAAGGCATAAGGGTGTTTGGTACTGCAGAAGGTGCTACAGTTGAAATTCATATTGTTGTAATTTACGGTATGAATATAAACGCTATTGCTGCAAGCATCACAGAAAAGGTTAAGTATGTTGTTAATGAGGTTGCCGGTATCAATGTTGAGAAGGTAATTGTTAAGGTTGACGGCATTAAAGAGTAATTTGACGATTATTAGGAAAAAACATAGAATGTTTTTGTCTGTTCAAGGAGTGTTACAATGAT
Source organism: Acutalibacteraceae bacterium (assembly GCA_045587085.1). GTDB lineage: Bacteria > Bacillota > Clostridia > Oscillospirales > Acutalibacteraceae > UBA737. Next base: position 10,462 of record JAZNBP010000164.1, read on the forward strand.
TAACGGCGATATATTGTCCAAAGCGATAATTTCCGCAGCAAACAATCTTTCAAATAACAGAAAACAGGTTGACGACCTTAATGTATTCCCCGTTCCCGACGGTGATACGGGTACAAATATGTCCATGACTCTTTCCAACAGTGCGAGAGAGCTTGAAAAGTTAAGCGGAGCTACTGCGGCTAAGGTTGCGTCTACTAATGCCTCTGCGTTGTTAAGAGGTGCAAGAGGTAACTCGGGCGTTATCACTTCACTGTTATTCCGTGGCTTTGCTAAAGGTATGGCAGACGATGAATATGTTACGGCTGAAAATATTTCCCGTGCGTTAGAGCTTGGTGTTGAAGCCGCATATAAGGCTGTTATGAAACCGACAGAGGGTACTATTTTAACCGTAGCCAGAGTTGCCAGTGAATATGCTAAAACTGCATTACGTGCCAATAAAGACGAATTAGGTGTTTTTGAAGCCGCTATTGAGGGTGCTGAAAAAGCCTTGGCTGAGACACCTGAGCTTCTTCCTCAGCTTAAAAAAGCAGGCGTTGTAGACGCCGGCGGTTATGGCTTTGTGCTTATTTTAAAGGGTATGTATTCGGTATTCAAGGACGGCGTTATGATTACCTCTAATTCCGTGTCTCAGACAGAGGAAGAGGATAGTGAGCAATCAAGAAATGCCGCAGGCGAATTTGAAGGCGAGATTACCTTTACCTACTGTACAGAATTTATCGTAAACAGAAATCCTGAATGTGAAAAAGAGCCTAACGAGTTACGCCTTTTCCTCGAAACTATTGGCGACTGTGTTGTTGTAGTGGATGATGAGGAAATTATTAAGGTACACGTTCACACAGACCATCCGGGTAATGCTATCGAGAATGCACTTACCTTTGGTTCTCTTGTACATTTGAAAATAGAAAATATGCGTGACCAGCACGAGAGGGCAAAGCACGATGCTGAGGTTTCTAAGAAAAAGCCTGCTAAGAGTGCTGACAGAAAGGAAACCTTTACCCCTGTTGAACCTACCAAGCCGGTTGGTTTTGTGGCAGTTTCCGCAGGTGCAGGTCTTGAATCGCTGTTTAAGGATTTGGGCGTTGATACTGTTGTGTCGGGCGGTCAGACAATGAACCCCAGCACAGATGATATATTAAAGGCTATCGAAGCTACTGCTGCCGAGACAGTATATGTTCTTCCTAATAATAAGAATATTATTATGGCTGCTGAGCAGGTAGCACCTCTTACATCAAAGAAAGTGCATGTTCTTCCCACAAGAACAATTCCTCAGGGTATTACTGCAATGCTTACTTTCGATCCCGATGCAGATAGCGAAGCAAACGCTATTGAGATGGAAAAAGCAGCAGAGAAT
>JAZNBP010000165.1:0-7205 GCA_045587085.1 Acutalibacteraceae bacterium
TATGGTGGACGGTAACGAAATGGATGCGGCTGTGGAGGCTGCAAAAATAGCAAGAGAAAATGGCACAAAGGTGCTTTACGATTGCGGCGGGCTTTATGATGGGGTAGAGAAACTTTTGGCACTTACCGATATCATGATTCCGTCAGAGGAGTTTTCTTTAGGTCACACAGGCTGTGAGACTGCTGAAGAAGCGGCTAAAAAATTGTATGAAACCTATAGCCCCGAGGTAGTTGTTATTACTCAGAGTAAAAAGGGCGGACTTATTTATGACGGAAAGGATATAATCCACTATCCTATCTATCCCGCCAATGTTGTCGACTCAAACGGCTCGGGCGACGTATTTCACGGTGCCTTTGCGGCAGCTATTGCAAAGGGATATGACTATCTTAAATGCTGTCATTTCAGTAGTGCGGTATCGGGACTTAAATGCACAGGTGTAGGCGCCCGTGAGAGTGTTCCTGATTTTGAGACCACAAAGAATTATTTAAAGGAGAATGGTTATGAGTTATAATTATAAAAAAGCTTATACTCCTGCAAACGGGTACACACCAATTTGTAAAATAGGTGAATGTAGTCTTAAAAAGCTTGAATTTGGTATTATTGAGCTTAATGTAGGTCAGAAATTACCATTTAACACAGAAGCCAACGAAGTAGCTTTCATTATGCTCGAAGGTCATTGCAATGTTTATGTAAATGATGAAGTTTATGAAAATGTTGGTAACAGAGCGAATGTTTTTGAAAACCGCAAGGCTGAAAGCTTCTATATGCCCCGTGAGCAGGAATTAGTAATTGAGGCTATCGACCATATAAAGATTGCTGTTTGCGGTACTCCTGTTGCAGAAAAAACAGAGCCTCAGGTTCTCAGAGAAGATAGAGTTATCACAAAAATTCTCGGTGAGCCTCCTTTCCAGCGCGAAACAAGTTTCCTTGTTGATGGAACCACTAATGCTAAGATTCTCACCATTGGTGAGGCTTATTGCACAGAGGGTAACTGGGCAGGCTTCCCCCCTCATAAGCATGATGAGGATAACATGCCCACAGAGTGCATCGCTGAGGAAATTTACTACTTCCTGTTTGAACCTAAGCAGGGCTTTGCTGTTCAGTGCCTTTACACTTCGGATGGCGAGATTGATGAAGCTTACAGAGTTAAAAATGATGAACTCGTAGAGTTCCCTTACGGTTATCATACTACTGTATCCACTCCCGGATATCAGACATATTTCTTATGGCTTATGGCGGGCGATCATCAGGGCTTTAACAGAAGTAATGACCCTGAGCATGATTGGATAGCAAACAGATAAAAAATTATAATAGAGATATGTTTTTTATTTGCAAGGCATATCTCTATTGTGCTGTAAAAAAGAGGATTGTTTTTTTATGATTACTTTAAAAAATAATTATATAACTGCAAAAATTAACGAGCTTGGTGCAGAACTAAAAAGCTTAATTTATAATGATACTCAATATATCTGGGAGGGTAAGGCTGAAATATGGGCAGGCTCTTGTCCTTTACTTTTTCCGATATGCGGTGGACTTAAAAACGATAAATATGTTTTAAACGGCAAAGAATATACTTTGGAAAAACACGGTTATATCCGTTTTAAAATTTTTGAGGTTGAAAGCAAGACCGACAATAGTGTCGTGTTTTTACATAAATCAGACAACGAAACAAAGGAAAAGTTTCCTTTTGATTATGAATTAAGGGTAATTTATACATTAAACGAAAAAACTCTTAAAATTGATTATTCGGTAATTAATAAAAACGATAATACAATGTATTTCAGCATTGGCTCTCACGAGGGTTATTACACTCCCGAAGGAATAGAGGATTACGATGTAATATTCCCACAGAGTGAGACCCTTAATGCTTATGTGCTTTACGGCAACCTTTTATCCAATCAGCAGTTGCCGATTATTAAAGACCAAAATTATTTACCTTTATATGATAAGTACTTTACCGTTGATGCGCTTGTATTTAAGGATTTAAAATCAAAATCTGCTACCCTTCGTAACAGAAAAACAGGCAAGGCTTTGAGGGTTGATTTTCCTGACGATAAATATTTCCTTTTATGGCATAAGCCAAACTCTCCATACATTTGCTTAGAGCCTTGGGACGGTATTCAGGATATCATAGACACAAGTTACGATATTACCGAAAAAGAGGGTATAATCGCACTTGACGGTAAAAAAGAGTATAACCATACACACTCGATTACAATTATTGAATAGGTGACTGAAATGTTAGAAAATTTAAAGAAGTTAAATCCCGAAGTTGAGCTTTATGATGTAAGCGATAAGGAATTTGCATCATTTGGACGAATTATTAAAAGCCTTGATGCTACCGAAATTATGGAAACAGCTAAAAAAATCCCCAATCCTGAAATTGGTTCTTCGTATCTACCATCTGTAGAGGATTTTGAGTTTTTGAAAATAGCATCCGAAATTGAGAATGAGCTTTTTGGTTCTATGCCTACCCAAATAGGTTACTGTTGGGGACACAGCAATTTCCTTAATGCTACCGAATGGCACACTTCAAGTGAAATTAATATAGCAGTTACTCCTTTAGTGCTTATTTTAGGTCATGTCTGGGATATTGAGGATGGCAAGATTAATTCTTCAAAATTCAAGGCATTCTACCTACCCGCAGGAACAGTGGTTGAGGTTTATGCAACCTCTTTACACTTCTGTCCCTGTGAAGTAAGCAAAGACGGTTTTGGCTGTGTTGTAGGTTTGCCTACAGGCACTAATACAGACCTTACTGTAAAGAAGGATGACCCAATGCTTTTCCGCAAAAATAAGTGGATAATAGCTCATGTTGACAACGAGGCTCTTAAAAATAGGGGCGTAGTTGCAGGAATTACGGGCACAAATTACGAAATCAAATATTAAAGATTAGGTAAAATAACGGATGTTTTAAATTCAACAATTAATCAAATGCTCGTATTATTCTGTTTTATGGTGTTGGGATATTTTCTAAACGCTAAAGGAATATTACCGCTTAACACTTCAATTGTGGTATCTCGCCTTGAAACCAATGTTTTGGTTCCTTGCCTTGTGTTTAATACTTTTTATAAGTATTGTACCGTTAAAAATATGAGCGAAAAATGGCTTTATATCGCATATAATGTCAATTATTACAATTATGTTTACGATTATAAAGGAGTAAAAGTATGAAATATCTTTTAGGTATAGATTTCGGCGGCGGTGCTTCAAAGGCTACTCTTATTGATACAAACGGCAATATTATTGCTGAAAATACAGTTGAATATCCAACCCTTTATCCTGAAAACGGTGCTTGTGAGCAATCACCCGAGGACTGGATAAACGCCCTCTGCGAAAACAGTAAAGCATTGATTTCTAAAAGCAGAATAGATGCAGGTGATATATTGGCAGTAGCACTTGATTCTGCAACACATACATCTCTTATTTGTGATGAAAACTTTAAACCGCTTCGTAATGCACTGCATTGGACCGATACACGCTCACGCAAACAAGCTGATAAATTGCGTGAGGAATTAGGCGAGAAAATATTTAAAAAGACTTTCCACAAGCCAGATACTATCTGGACCTTGCCCCAGCTTATTTGGCTTAAAGAAACCGAGCCACAAATTTTCGAAAAGGCTAAGTATATATTCTTTGAAAAAGATTATGTACGTTACTTTTTAACCGATGTTTTCTGCACAGATTATATTGAGGCCCAGGGCAGTATGCTGTTTGACTGTAATAAAATGGAGTGGGACAGTGAGCTTTGCGAATTAGCAGGTATTACTGTAGATATGTTGCCACCTGTGGTTAAGCCTACTGACGTTATCGGCAAAATAACAGCTGCTGCCGCTAAGACTACAGAGCTCCGCGAGGGAACACCCGTCATTTGCGGCACTACCGATACTGTTATGGAAGTTTTTGCAAGCGGTGCTGTTAAAAAAGGTGATGTTACCGTAAAGCTTGCAACCGCAGGCAGAATTTGTGTTATTACAGATAAGCCTTATCCTAATATGCACTTGGTTAACTATTCTCATATAGCGGACGGTCTTTGGTATCCTGGTACTGCAACCAAATCCTGCGCCGCTTCTTACCGCTGGTACAGAGATACCTTTGGCGGTGAATATAAAGAGCTTGATGATGGTGCAAAGGATGTTTCTATAGGCTGTGACGGTTTAATTTTCCATCCTTACTTGAATGGCGAATTAACACCCTATGCAGACCCAATGCTTTGTGGTAGCTTTACAGGAGTTCGTGCAACTCATACAAAGGCTCATTTCACACGCGCTGTTTTAGAGGGTGTTGCATACTCGCTTCTTGACAGTAAGCTTTACCTTGATTCACTTAATATACCATATAACACTGTTGCTACTGCCATAGGCGGTGGCACTAAGGGTAAGCTTTGGCGACAGATGATTGCTGACGCTTTGGGAATAGCTCTGAAAACTACCGAGAGCAGTGATTCTTCCTTAGGCTCTGCTATGCTTGCAGGTATTGCGGTAGGTGTGTTTAAGGATGCCGAGGATGCAGTAGAAAAGTGCGTAAATCAGGTTGATATTACATATCCAAACAGTGATAATACACCTGAATACCGCAAGGTTTTTGAAACCTATAAAAAGATACATGATGCTTTAGCACCCATTTATCAGGAGAGAGGCTAATGAAAATACTCGTTTGTATCCGTCAAGGGCTTGACGGCGAAATAAACCCTTTTGATGCCTGTGCATATGAGGAAGCATTAAGGGTAAAAAATGCTGATATCACAATAATCAGTATGGGGCCTCTGACGACCAAAGACTTTTTGTTGAGACTTACAAGACTTGGTGCTAAAAAGGCTATACTTTTATCCGATAAAGCCTTTTCAGGAGCAGATACAATAGCTACCGCTTATACTTTGTCTCTTGCAGTTAAGAAGTTAAGTCCTGACCTTATTTTCTGCGGCAGGCAGACACTTGTAGGAGATACTGCACAAACGGGACCAATGCTTTCGGTACTCGCGGGCACAAGCCTTATAACCAATGTTATGAGTATTGATGAAATTGGCGAAAGTATAACCTGTACTACCCGTGATGAGGGTACTGAAACCGTGTCCTTGCCCGCGCTTTTGACTATTGAGCGTATTAACAATTTACGACTTCCAAGTATAATGTCAAAACTTGGTGAGATTGAAGTATGGTGCGCAGAAGATATAGGTGCCGATATAAGCAAATGCGGTCTTGTAGGCTCGCCTACAAGGGTTGTAAAAACCTTTGAGAACAAATCCGGAAAGAGAAAATGTAAATTTATTTCAAGTAAGGAATTACCGCAAGTTATAGCTGAGGCCTTAAAAAAGCAAAATGAAGATGTAGTTAAAACTGAATCAATTTCAGAGAAACTTGACAAGGTATTTATTGTAGGCGATGGTCCACGTCCGTTTGCCGAAACTGTAAGTGACGATATAACCGTTTTATCCCTTACAAACGCAGAAGATTTAGCGCGAAAAATAACTGAACTTAAGCCTAATGCAGTGCTTTGGGGTAGCGATTCACTTTCAAAAAAGGTATCGGCTCAAGTGGGCGCTATATTAGGTCTTGGTCTTTGTGCCGATTGCACCTTGCTTGAAACCGATGGTAAAGAACTTTATATGTACCGTCCTGCACTTTCGGGCAGTGTGATTGCAAAAATTGAGAGTTTGACAAAACCTGCAATGGCAACTGTGAGAACTACTCAAAACGCATCTGATATTGTGGTAGCGGCAGGCTATGGCGTAAAGGACAGCATTGACTTAGTAAAAGCGTTTGCCGATAAAATAGGCGCAGATATTGCGACAACCCGAAAAGCTGTAGATAATGGTATTTTACCTTATAATATGCAAGTAGGTCTAACGGGCAAAACCGTAAGTCCGCCCGTTTATATAGCAGTAGGTGTTTCAGGAGCGGTGCATCATATTGTAGGCATGCAAAGAGCAGGAACTGTTATTGCAATAAATCCTGATAAAAATGCGCCGATTTTTGACTTTGCGGATTATGGGATTGTAGGTTGTGTTGAGGAAGTACTTAAATAAGTGTAGAACAATTAAATTCGCAATATAAGCTCACCATTAAAACTGCACAATATCGCATATAAAAAGTTTATAGAATCTCCACAGAAATGTAATCTTGAACCTAAAGAAGCAAGAGTAAGAATTAATAATTTATTCAAAATTTGATATAACTTTTTACTGTTATTACATATTCCTACATAACTATACTGAGTGAGGTTTGAACGGCAAAAAGTTTAAAAAGTCAGGGCTGACAAAGGGTTTTCCCTATGTTAAACTGACTATGCTACATTTAAAATAAATCAGGAGTGTTTTAAAAAGATAACGAAAATTGCAATGTTCCGAGAGGGTTAATTGCGCTCGTTTGTTATGCTTGGCTCCTGTGTATAGGGCAAAGGCAAAAGGACTGCAAGTTAGCACTTAACCTTAAGGGCTGAGTGCTTTTTTGTTATCTTTTTGCCTTCTTTTATGTTTTGTTCTCCAGTAAGTGACGGGTGCAAAATAAACGCATAAAGGAAGGTGGTTCAAAATGATTGTTTTTGACAACACGGGAAGTTATTTGCACCAAAGGTTTGGTGCTGAGTGCTGCGGCCCGAGTTCTGCGACGGACTGATAATCACTAGCAGAAAACCTTTGAAGTCGGGTTAGACTTCATCAGCCGATGCTCTAAGGCTGATTATCCGTAGGACCGAAGAAGTGGAAATACGGAACTAAAGAGCTACCACGGTTACGGCAACGGACAGGGTGATATATAGAAGATAGGCGACACATTTTTAATCGACCTATTACGTTGCTCGGTTTTATGATTTCCCGCAATAAATCAGAACCCACTTTCATGCGGTGGTCTGAAGAATGAGAGTAGGAAATGTCGCAACGCATACAACAAGGAATTCCTGGATTATGTATGCGTGGATGATATGGGTAATCTTTTAAGACCGGATTATTTGTCGCAACATTTACAGACCGCGCTCAAGAAAAACAACTTAAAGCATATTCGGTATCACGATTTGCGACACTCTTGTGCTTCGCTAGCATCAACTATCAAGAATATTTACTTAGGTGGCACTCGGGCGTGATGCCAACAACAGCAAGTCAGCATCACATATCACCAGAACACACGTTTTCTTCGAAAACATAAAGAGATCCGAACCCTCAGCCTTAGGCTTTGGGTTCGGATTTCTGCTGTCGCCACCCGATTCTTGGG
>JAZNBP010000166.1:0-4503 GCA_045587085.1 Acutalibacteraceae bacterium
CGGAGTGGTATGGGTCATTTTGACCCATACCACTTTCTTTTGTTAAAGTGGTACGGTTGATTTTCAACCAGACCACATCGAGGGGCGAATTTCGCCCGATGAAAATCACTTGGTCAAAACAGCCAAGTGATTTTATAAATCTCCTCCTCACTCTATATCCGACACGAAAACGCGAAATTTGTCCTGAGCATAAAAAATATTTTTTCACCTGTCAACTTTGTCGCAAAATGCGACAAGGTAAAAAGAAAAAGCCATTCCGCACATTCGTCTTTTAAGGACAAATAAGGTAGAATGGCTATGTAAAAAATATTGAATTACGGAGGATGAATTATGGAACTTACTTACACAGAAAGAAACGGCATTATGTATCCCAACTTGGCGCTCCCCGAGCAGACAAACCACCCCATCGGCAAATACGGCAGAATGCGCCTCGACTATCTAAAAAAGCACCGCCGCGGCACCTACACCTCGCTTCTCACCTCGTGCACACTCAATCAGCACCTCTACGAAACCGAGCAGGAGACAAAGCGGCAGATCGACCTCGCCCTCTCCCGGTTGGCAAAAGAGCGCGGCATCACCGAAGAACTCAAAGCCTCAGCCCCTCTCCGCTGGGTGCAAGAAATGAATAACGCAAAACATTCTGCGGAGGAAATCGTGCTGAACGCGATAATTTATCACTAAAGCAAATCACCGCCGAGAGTGACCAAACGGTTACTCTCGGCGGTGTTCTTATTTCGTGTAATATTGTGCTTGAGCTGTCCAAAGCTCGTAAGCATAATCCTCACTTCCTCCAATATTTTGAATATATTAACAACAAACAGATGCGATATTGTGTTTTCCACAAAAGGTAAACTGAAAGGATTTTTTGCAAAAAAGCAACCATGTCTTTTACAATACGATCTTGAAGCAATGAAACAGAAAATTTAGGATTACTTTTTCTTTTCTTACTTCCTCGCAAATTTTTTTGGGCGACCATAGCGGTCGCCCTTCTTTGTCATGTACTACATTTTTTCTTTTTCGCTTTGATTTAGGCCTTTATTCTAAACTTTTAATCACCATATTTTGCATTTAATAGATAATAAATTGATTTACAGTAATTATAAACCCTATTATCCGGATCAGGATTTTCTTGATCCTGTATAAATGTAGGATTCTTAAAGCGTTCCATCCACATTTTTACTTTCGAAATATCTTCTTTATCAAGTATATCGCGCAAGTGCACTAAAGCATGCGCAATAGGTTCCGAATAGTTACTTTTTTCTATAACTTCGTTAATGATAAAATCTTTGTAACATTTTTGTTTAGTAACGCTTGCAATTACTCCGTAAGTATAAACCAATTCGCTGGTTTCTGTATTTAATTTATAATTATCAGCGTTTTCTTTATATACATTATCCTTGATTTTGTGTTCCAGAACATGCGCAAGACAATTCTTTCCTGCAATACTCAAATCGCGCACCTCGCAATGAGCTTTTCCTCTGGTTTGTAGATCGCTACTCAAGCAATCCTGCAAAAGCTTGTTTAAATTAGGGCCGGGAGTATGAATACAATCACTTAAAATTTCAGGAATATCTGGAAAATTATTTATATATAAAAAGTGAAGACCGTATCGTAATTTATACACTATATCCTTATCGTTTTTTTCTGAAATATGTTTAATAACAATATGCTCTTGTATCGGAGAACCGAATGTGCTAAAAACATTTTGCAACAACATCTCAAAATCCGGGTCGGACATTCTAAACCCGACAATCATTAAATGATAATTAGTGAAAATTTGCTGGATAAAAGCTTTATAAAACGGATATTTCACAAATAGATCTCTGTATGATTCTCTTGTAAGTACCATAGATGTTTTTTCATCTACTGATCCGTGCATCTTAAATAAAAATTGTTTGTTAAGTTTGTTTTTTAGAATATTTATTATTTTTTCGTTACTGTTGGGTAATATGATTTCCCAATTGTTATCTTTACCTATTGCATTTTCGTGTGCAACATCATAATTATAGGTAAGAATACCTTTTGGGTGGAGGGCTTGGATTTTTTTGTGTGTTTCGGAGGTCTCATTCTCACACAAATCCACTGATGCGACAAGTGCATCTAAAAAATCTTTTTTGTTTAGCCGGTGTAATATGGATGCTGCTTCAATAAGATTTTCTCCAGGAGCGCCCTTTGGCTTTAACAGTTCATTTAGATTTTTCAATTCTTCGGTATTATTGGAAGATTCTTCTATAGAGTTTTTCAAATTAACTAACAATTCGTTCCAATCCGGTGTTGCTTTATTATTTTTTAGTTTTAATCCTCTTGATATTCCAGAACCGGTAAGACAAACAAAATTATCAGAGGCAACAAAATCACATAGCATTTTAAAAACGTCATTATCATGCCAATATTTTTGAGTTTTTTTCTGAAAGCACATAGCCTACCTCCGGGAGCTTTAATTAAATATATCATATTTAAAACGACATTAAAAAGCAAGGAAAATCATTTAATGAATGCTTGCTTTATTTTAGTATCCTAACTTGAATGACATTTATTTTCAACCGACGGCTTAATTTAGAAATCTGACATTTTAATTTGTCTTTTTTCATATTCATTTGCTTGCGTTCTCCGCCTGACTTTCCCCAAAGACATACAGATAATAATCCTCCAGCGTCGGTGCGACGGGGGTGGCAACTTCGGTAGGCTTATCCTCTGCAAGCACACGCACCACGGCCTTGCCCGTCTGCTCGTCCCGGGCGATGTTGGTGACACGAAACCTTTGCTGCAGCTCCACGACCTCATTTTCCTCAGCCATCACGTTCCAGACCTTGCCCTCGATCTTATGTAACAGCTCGGCGGGGGTGGCGTGGTCAACGATAACTCCCTTTTTGAGCAGTATTGCCTCGCGTGCGATGAACTCAATGTCGGGTACAACGTGGGTTGCGATAATAACGATCTTGTTGAAAGCAATTCGTGAGATGAAATTTCTTATAGCTATTCTTTGCTTGGGGTCAAGACCCGCGGTTGGTTCGTCAAGAATGAGCACCGATGGATCACCGAGCACTGCCTGAGCAAGCGCCAAACGCTGTTTCATACCGCCCGACAGCGCGCCGATGCGGCGGCGAGGCACGTCATCAAGCTCCACGGCGGCGAGAATTTCATTTATTTGCGCCGCTATGTACTGCTTTTTTGCCCGACCTTTCAGATGTGCTCCCACGTCCTTGAGCGCCGCCATATACCACATAAAGCGCTCAACCGTGAAATTGGGGTACATTCCGGGGTACTGAGGCATAAAGCCCAGCTTTTCACGGAAGCGGACACCCATTTTCAGCGTATTTTCGGGTTCTCCCTCGCCGTCCGAGAACAAGATCTCGCCCGAATCGGCTTTGAGATTATCGGTAATTATGTTCATCAGCGTGGACTTTCCCGAGCCGTTTGGACCGAGGAGCGCATATATACCCGGCTCAAAATCGGCGCAAAAATCTATCAGCGCTCGGTTTGTGCCGTAGGATTTGGAGATGTTATTAATCAAAAGCTTCACATTCATCTCTCCTTTTTGCAGACTTATTTTCATTTTAAATTGTGTGCCACGTAATAGTTAAAAATTTTTAATATCTCATAATTATTTGATATATTTTTTCGCCGCAACATAGCCGCATATGAATACAATTAATATTGAAGTAGCGACAAAAGGAACCACGCCACCATATGTAAACGCCGGTGTCACAGAAAACAAATTAAGAAAATTAATCTTATTTGCTGCCGTCAACCCAAAGTGAGAGACAAGTGCCGGTATAAGAGTTACTGCAGAAGCGAATCCCAATGTATTAAGCTCCTTTCTTGTGATTTGAGACAAACCACACACAAACAAAGACAACAAAATTGACGCCAAACTACGTAATACATACATAAGCAACAAATATTGTAATATTGTAAGCTCACTTTTGCTTTCGCTAAAATGAGTTATTGATAAAAGCGGCGCGTGCGGCGATGGTATACTGTAATTATTGACAATAACAGCCAACTCAAGTATATTAAACACAATTGACAATATTAAGGATATTGTTACAGCTGACAGCATTTTGGCAACAAATGTGCGACCCCTGCCTCGCTTAGAGCAACGTAGTAGACGAGAAAAATCGCCGCAGGAGGACTTGCTTGAATATTCTTTGGCAAAACTTCCGGCAAACAACAATAACAATGAAGCCAGCAAATAAAAATCCACATTAGAGTTGAGCAATCTGCTCCATCCAGTGTCGTAGATAAACCATGCCTTAATCCCTTCGTTTTTTTCAAGATCAATAAGATAATCCCGATGTTGCTCAATTATTTGCAGCACTTCCTCTTTATATACAGCCTCATTATAACTTTTTAAATATTCTCGAAAGGTTATATATTCTATATCACCTTGAACATATTGGTTGCTGATTTGATCGTACTTTCCAATCGTTTCATCGATTTGCATTCTTTCATAAGCTATATATTGCAATTTTTCATCGTTCAACTCGCCCTCAAGCGCGA
>JAZNBP010000167.1:0-11646 GCA_045587085.1 Acutalibacteraceae bacterium
AACGGACTTTATAAGGTTATAGCAGGTAATGTCAGTTTTTTGGCAAGAAATGTTGTAATAGCTACGGGACTTCTTTCGGGCGGCGATAAAATGGGCTCGGACGGAAGTATGCTGAAAATTCTCCAAAAAGCAGGCTATAAAACAGAAAAAACCACTCCTGCAATAGTTCAGATTAAAACAGAAACAGACATTGTAAGGCAGTTAAAGGGTATAAAATGTAATGCAAACGTTACTCTTATGGCAGAAAAAACTACCGTAAGACAGGACTTTGGTGAGGTCTTGTTTTGTGATTACGGATTATCGGGCCCTCCGATTTTACAGGTTTCACGAGATGCCTTCAGGGATGACAGAAAGTATACAATAAGCCTTGATATTATGCCTGATATGACTAAGGATAGCCTTATTACTGCACTTTTAAAAAGAAGTGAAAATTTAAAGCATTTGTCACTTGATGAATTTTTTACGGGAATGCTACAAAAACGCTTAGGTCAGGTAGTTCTCAAAAAAGTAGGCTTAAAGCTTAATGACAGCGTATCTACTTTGTCACTTAAGGATATAGAAAAAATAGCTTTTGTTATAAAAAACTTTGAATTTTCGGTAGTGGGGAATACAGGCTTTGTTAATTCTCAGGTGACAGCCGGCGGACTTTCTACCGAGCAGTTTGACGATAAAACTATGATGAGCTACTTAAACAACGGTCTTTACTGCATAGGTGAAATTTTGGATATAGACGGTGACTGCGGTGGTTTTAATTTGCAATGGGCGTGGAGCAGTGCGATGGCTGCGGCAGAAAGCATAGGCGGTAAAAGATGATACTTGTAAATAATGTTTTATTACCTCTTAATACTGATTTTTCCGATTTAAAGAAAGTGGTAGCCGATACACTTAAAATAAAGGGTATAAAAACCGCTAAGCTTTATAAAAAATCGGTAGATGCGAGAAAAAAGGATAACATAAAATTTTGTTGCTCTTTGCTACTAGAATGTGAAAACGAGGCTGCGGTTTTTAAAAAAAACAAAAATGCCGTACGGTTTTCCGAAAAGAAATATGTATGGCAAAAAGCTGATAAAACACCTAAGTTAAGACCTATTGTGGTAGGCTTTGGACCTGCGGGAATGTTTGCTTCCCTAACGCTCGCCCGAGCCGGTTTATGCCCTCTGGTTTTAGAAAGGGGAAGCTCGGTAGACAAGCGAATTTGTGATGTTGAGGGCTTTTTAAACGGTGGAAAGTTAAATCCTGAAAGCAATGTTCAGTTTGGAGAAGGGGGAGCAGGCACCTTTTCGGACGGAAAGCTTAATACGGGAATTAAAAACCCGAGATGTCGAGCTGTACTCGAAAGCTTTAATAAATTCGGTGCTCCCGATAAAATTTTGTATGACGCAAAGCCACACATAGGAACAGATATTCTGGTAAGCGTTGTAAAGGGTATCAGAAATGAAATACTCTCTTTAGGCGGAGAAATTTTATTTGATACCAAGCTTGAAAAAATTAATACTCAAAGCGGAAAAATCACCTCTATTATTGCAAATGGCACAAAAATAGAGTGTGATACTGTAGTTGTTGCGACAGGACATTCGGCAAGAGATACATTTTATATGCTTTATGAAAAAGGGGTTGAAATGATTAAAAAACCTTTTTCTGTGGGTGTCAGGATAGAGCATCTGCAAAGCGATATAAACAAGGCTCTTTACGGAAAATATTGGGATAGCCCGTATCTTTCTGCGGCAGATTACAAATTGGCGGTTCACCTAGAAAACGGCAGGGGAGTATATACGTTTTGTATGTGCCCTGGTGGAGAGGTTATAAATGCTTCAAGCGAAAACGGGGGAATTGCGGTAAACGGAATGAGCAACTCAAAAAGGGACGGAGAAAACGCGAACTCGGCACTGCTTGTAGGTATAGAGCCTGAGGATTTAAAGGGCGGTTTATTCGAGGGAATAGAGCTTCAAAGAAAAATTGAAAGTAAAGCTTACAATTTAGCAAACGGCAGTGTGCCTGTTACTACGGTAGGTAATTTTGTTTTTTCAAAGGAACAGAAAATCGGTAAAGTAAAGCCTAGTGTAAAACCTGACTTTACTTTTGCAGATTTTACTAATATTTTCCCCGATTTTGTAACAGATAGTTTAAGACAAGGCATACTTGCATTTGATAAGAAAATAGAGGGTTTTGCAGACTGTGCCGCAATACTTACCGCACCCGAAACCCGTTCCTCGTCTCCGATTAGAATGGTAAGGGGAGAGGATTTCCAAAGTATTACGGTGAAAGGACTTTACCCCTGCGGAGAGGGTGCCGGATATGCCGGTGGAATTATGTCAGCCGCAGTTGACGGAATGATAGTGGCAGAGCAAATAATTAAAGAATATAAAAATTAACACAGGACATAGGACCTGTAAATATTTCTTGGTCCCGCTTTTTAAACAAATCGGTTTTTTCGGTAGCCTTAGCAGAAATTAAAATGTTAAGGCTGCCGCTTTTTATTTCATAAAAGCACAAACCCTCAAGCCTTTTGATTAAGGGTATAATTTCACTCGTTTTTTTGCATTTTACACGTATTAATATTTTATTTTTGAATTCGCCTATATAAATTATTTTACTGTTTGCACACAAGCTTAAAATAAGTGAAATAAAAAGCTTTTTGTTTATTAAAAAGTTGTGATTTACCAATACCGAATACGAGAAGTTTTTTTCTTTTTTTAGGTATACATTCCACAAAAGTGAGCTTGACAGATTTTGTATATCGCAGGGGAGTATTTCTGATAATAACATAGCTTCTGTGCGGTGGATTATTTTGAGCATTCTGTAATTTTTTGCAGAATATCCGTTTTTTTCTATCATTTTTCCGACCGCTATTCTTAATGCAGCGGTATAACGCTCCAATTTATTTGGCAAAAATATCAAATTGTTTCCCCTCTTTATATAGAAATATTATGCCAATATATCAAAAAATTTAAAAAGTTGTTAAAAATTAAACAAATGACTTGAAAAAAGAATTAAAATAGGGTAAAATATAGTATGTAAAAAATTTAGGAGGTTATTCCAATGGTTAAAGTTGCAATTAATGGTTTTGGCCGTATCGGCCGTCTCGCATTCCGTCAAATGTTTGGTGCTGAGGGCTACGATGTAGTAGCTATCAACGACCTTACAAAGCCCTCTATGCTTGCTAATCTTTTAAAGTATGATACAGCACAGGGCGGTTACTGTGGTTACATCGGTGAAAATCTTCACACTATCGCTGCTGATGATGAAGCAGGCACAATCACAGTAGACGGCAAAACACTTAAGATTTATGCTGAAAAGGACGCTAAGGATCTTCCTTGGGGCGAAATCGGCGTAGATGTAGTATTAGAGTGCACAGGCTTCTATTGCTCAAAAGAAAAGTCACAGGCTCACATCGATGCAGGTGCTAAGAAGGTAGTTATTTCTGCTCCTGCAGGCAACGACCTTCCCACAATCGTTTTCTCTGTAAACGAGAATACTCTCACTAAAGAAGACAACATCATTTCTGCTGCATCTTGTACAACAAACTGCTTAGCTCCTATGGCTAAGGCTCTTAACGATTATGCTCCTATCTTAAGCGGTATCATGAGCACAATCCACGCTTACACAGGCGACCAGATGATTCTTGACGGTCCTCACAGAAAGGGTGACCTTCGTCGTGCACGTGCTGGTGCTGCTAACATCGTTCCTAACTCTACAGGTGCTGCAAAGGCTATCGGCCTTGTAATTCCTGAGCTTAACGGTAAGCTTATCGGTTCTGCACAGCGTGTTCCTGTTCCCACAGGTTCTACTACAATCCTTACTGCTGTTGTTAAGGGTACAGACGTTACTAAGGAAGGCATAAACGCTGCTATGAAGGCTGCTGCTAGCGAGTCCTTCGGCTACAACGAGGATCAAATCGTTTCTTCTGACGTTATCGGTATGCGTTTTGGTTCACTCTTTGATGCTACTCAGACTATGGTATCAAAGGTTGCTGATGACCTTTATGAAGTACAGGTTGTTTCTTGGTATGATAACGAGAACAGCTATACAAGCCAGATGGTTCGTACAATTAAGTACTTCGCTGAAATCTAATTAAAAGAAGTTAAAATGATTGCCTTGCTTTAGGTAGCAAGGCAATTTTTTAAGTCTTGAGGTGTTTTTTATGTATATGAATCTCCACACCCACACAAAGCTTTGCAATCACGCAAAAGGAGAAATGCGTGAATATGTTGAATATGCCATAAAAAACGGACTGTCTGTTTTAGGTTTTTCTGACCACGTACCTCAGCCTTTTAATAATGATTATGTATCTCCGCCTCGAATGTTGGTTTCTCAAACGGGCGATTATGTAAGCGAAATATTGGCACTTAGAGAGGAATATAAGGATAAAATCGAAATTTTAATCGGCTATGAAGCAGAATATTATCCCGATATTTTTGATGCAATGCTCCGTAATATAAAGCAGTATCCTTGCGATTATTTGATACTCGGTCAGCACCATACAAAAAACGAGTATGACGGTAAAAACTGTTATGTAAACGGGTTTAGCAATGAGGAATTTACTGATTACATTTCTCAAATGATTACTGCTATAAAGACTAATAAATTCACATACATTGCTCACCCTGATATGTGTAATTTTGCAGGCGATAAAGAGGTTTACGAAAGGGAAGTTACAAGACTTTGTAAAGCGGCACTCGAAACAAATACTTTGCTTGAAATTAATCTTTTAGGAGTAAGGGATAACAGAAGCTATCCAAACAGTGAATTTTGGAAAATTGCTTCCAAAATTTCAAACAAAGCGGTTTTTGGCTGTGATGCACATTCTCCTGAAACGGTAGCAAATCAGCAAAATATTTTAGATGCTATAAACTTTGCAAAGCAATTTGATTTAGAAATAGTAGAAAAAATACCTATAAAGCCTGTTTAGGCTTTATAGGTATTTTTAATTAAGGCTTAAATCGAAATATATTTTTTTGTCTGTTTTATAGTTTTTAGCCATAAACAGAAAATCTTTGTTTTCTGTTTCTTTAAAGCTGTAGAGTGTTTCAAAGTCGCCTTTCGGCAAAAGACTAATATCCCCATCTGTATCACAGGCGTTTATAACAGTAAAGCCCAAGCTTTCATAAAAAGGTACAAGTGTTTCATTTACGGGACGTAAGAATATCGGCGTATCGTCAATTACAGAATTTATAAGCCTTGACATATATCCTTTTTTTCTGCAATCTTTTTTGGTTGCGGCGGCAAACAAATAGTAAGCAGGCTTATTTTGAAGCTCGCAGGGGAGGAGGAATAAAATTGATACTACCTCGCCGTTTACCTCTAAATATTTAAGATGTTCTTTGCAGTTTGTGAAGAGTGCCTGCTCAAAATCTTCCTCGATACCAAAGGCTTCTCGGTAAATATTTCTGCATTGTGCGAGAATTTCTGTTTTCGGCACGCAGAGATATTTTTTAAGCAGAATTTCGGGCTCATAAGAAAGCTTTGCTTTACGAAGCCCCTCTATTCCCATATCATCCTCTCGGTTAATATACTTATATCCACTCAGCGTTTTTGCAAATTCCTGATTTATAACTGCGTAAGCACCCTGAAATTCGTCAAGTGCTTTTTCGATGTGAATATTGAAAACGTTGTCGCTGATTGGCGAGCCTATTGCAAACGCCACCATTTCATCATTTACATAAATCGCAATACCTTTTGCGGACAATTTATCCATATTTAAAATAATTTGCTTTATCCCGTCACGCTCGCAAGCTAGGTATTTGTTATCGGCTATGTTGCGTGAAGCATACCACTTATCGGTGCAATTTAAAACGTCATCTAAATTTCTAGTGGACAGGTCGGTCACTTTAAACGCATATTTTTTTGCAAAGGCATTTATGTGGTTTCGTTTGGAGTGATGCTTTTTGCCCGAAAGCTCGCTTAAAGCCTGCTGTGAATAAATGTATTCGAAATCGTCTCGGCTTTCAAATATAGCGTACTCATCCTCATAAAGCGAACGGAATTTATCGAAAAGACTGCATTGCTCCGACCAGAAAACAGGTCTTTTCCCAAGATAAGCGGTTAGTTTTTCGACGCCTTCCTTTAAATCACCGCCTACGGGAAGGCGAAAGGAAAGGTCGTCCTTTTCACCATTTTTTATAAAAAGCTGACCGTCGCTTACGGCGATTTCGTTATTGTAGCCCTCTGCCCACAAAAGCAGATTTACGAAAGTGGTTTCGCACGAAAGCTCGGCAGTATTCTTTGAAAGGCTTTTGTATGTTGTGAGGTCTGAAAGCGTTATTTTTTTAAAGCTTAACATATAATTTCCTTTTAAATAGGCGAGATGAATTCATCCCGCCTATTAGTTTATTCTGTAGTTTCAGTGTTTTCTGTATTTTCTGTGGAATTTGTGTCGCCTGCGGAGTCGGAGCTATCATCCTTCGGCTTTTCTGCGTTCGGATTATAAACTCCTAATAATTCGCCACTGTGTGTACTGCAAGCAGACGGTCTATAGCTCTTTTTATACCAACCGAGTGCTTTGCTTGGGCAGGCAGAAGTAGCAAGATTTCCGGTTTCTGTGCAGTAATAACGTTGCTCTACGTAAGAACTCATAGTAAAGTCCTTATACTCAAGCTTTTCGTGAACCTTTTGCATAACGTTGCCCCACATTTTAAGGGCAATTTTGCTGTGAGCCTTTGGAATTTCACTCATTTCAAGATAACCGCACCAAACAGAGCCTACGTAATAAGGAGTGCCGCCTACAAACCAAAGGTCGTTTTGGTCATTAGAGGTACCGGTCTTTGCATAAAGTGTAGTTTTGTTGTAGTATTTGGAAATATCAGTACCTGTACCGCGTTTTCCGTAGACAACGGTTTTTAAAAGCTGTGTCATAACCGAAGCGGTATCCTCACTCATAGCAACCTTTGGACTTGATTTGTTTTCAAGGATTACCTCGTCATCCTGATTGACAACCTTGGTGTAAAGGATAGGCTCGTAATAAACACCGCCGTTTCCAAAGGTAGCAAATGCTGCCGCAGATTCAATAGTGGTAAGACCGCCGTTTGTACCGCCCATACCAAGAGGGGATAAATCCTTATCACCGTTAGTTCCGGGGTTAAGTGTTGTTATTCCTAATTTTTTAGTGACAAAATCGTAACAGCTTTCAACACCCATTTTATCTACAAGTGCTACTGGAATTGTGTTTATGGAGCGTTCCAAAGCGTACTGTGTTGTAACACCGCCTAGGTAGGTGTTGTACCAGTTTTTAGGTGTCCAATCTCTATAGGTAGTAGCGGTATCGTTTAATATAGAGGAATAGGTGATAAGATTTTTTTCAAGGGCTGGGGCATAAGCCGCCAAGGGTTTCATAGTGGAACCTGGCTGACGTACAGCATCGGTTGCGTTATTCCAACCGCGGTTAGTGGTTTTTTGACCAATACCGCCGACCATAGCAACCACATTTCCCTTGTAGTCCATAATTGTCATAGAACCTGTTAGCAGATTGCCTTTAGAATCGGGAATGGCATAGGTTTCGCTATCCTCAAAAACAGATTCGGCAGCCTTCTGAATGTCAGGATTTACAGTTGCATATACCTTAAGTCCTTTTGTGTAGAAAAGGTTGCTTGCATACGAGCTTTCATACCCATATTCCTTAACCAAATCTGAAGTAACCTGAGTTATTAATGCATCTATAAAATAAGAATTAATGCTTTGCTGATTTAACACACGCTCATCTGCAGTGATGTTAAGCTTTTCTTTTTTAGCCGCCTCGTATTCTTTTTTGGTTATATAGCCTTGGTCGTACATCTGGTAAAGTACGTCCTCTTTACGGCTTTTGTTATTTTCATAGTTGGTGTCAGGTGCATAATAAGTAGGACTTTTTGTAATAGAGGCAAGGCTAGCACATTCTGCAATCGAAAGCTCGTTTACCGTTTTGCCAAAATAATAGTTTGCTGCAACCTCAACACCGTAGGTACCGTGTCCCATAGGAACTGTGTTAAGGTAACATTCAAGAATTTCCTCTTTTGAATATTTACCCTCTAAGAAGCGGGCTCTCATAATTTCTCTTACCTTACGGCTTGCCTTTTGGTCACGGTCATCGGTAATGTTTTTAACAAGCTGTTGTGTAATTGTAGAGCCACCCTGACGGGATGAATAAATAGGCAAAAACTCATTTACAAAGGCACCGGCGGTACGCTTCCAGTCGATACCGTCATGCTCAAAAAATCGCTTATCCTCAATAGCGACAAAGGCATTTGCCAGCATTTCGGGAATACCGTCATAGTCGGGGTCGGCTTTTTCGATTTTTGCACGGTCATAGTCCTTCCAAATTCGATTATACTGACCTGACAGACGGTCATATTCCTTATAACCGCCCTTACCGTCACTTACATAAATGGTTGTGGTAAAGTTAAGCTCGTTTGTAATGTCGGTAGCCATTTCATAATCAACCATTGTAAAGGCGTAGAATATAAATGCAGCTACAACCAATGATACAGTTATAAGACCTATAAGGAAAACCGAAAGAATAATCTTTAAAACACGTTGCTTTACTGTGCCTTTCTTTTTACCCGACTTTTTTTCGGAGCTGTCATTTGAAAGGGAAGAAAAATTATTCAAGTCAAGTTCATCATTATGGTCTACGTTATTATTGGAATTGTCATAGCTGAAAAGGTCTAAAGAATCGTCTGCTTCGCTTGAGGAGCTTATATCCGTTTCAAAGCTGTCATCAGTAACCTTAAAGCCTTCCTCTTTTTTAAATTCATTGTTGTTTTCATCAAAGGGATATTTATTATCCATTTACAACACCTCGTATTAGGTATATTACCACAAACTCCCTTAAAAATCAATAATATAACAGTTTTGTAACCTTTAATAAATTGTAAATTATTAGGGCATATTTTGACAGATTAAGGTAAAACTTTTAAAAAAACTTGATTTTCGAGATAATTTATGATAAAATCATAGCAGTTTAAGGGAGTAGCCGACGGATTTTTCGTTGCACAGGCGTCAATACGGGTTTTCCCCGCTTGTGCATTAAATGGCAAGACTTTTACTGTAAATGATTTACAGTAAGGTCTTTTTTTATTCCTATGTATTTTTAAGAAAGGTGAGAGTCAAATGGAAATCTTTTCAAAACTCGGCTTTTTGATTACTAATATTGCCGAGCTTGCCGATTGGCGTTATGTTACTATGTGGGTAATCGGCGGTTTACTTATTTTCTTAGCAATCAAATTTGAAATGGAGCCTACGCTTCTTTTGCCGTTAGGCTTTGGAACCATTCTTGCAAACATCCCGTTTTCGGGTGCGATAGGCGAGGAGGGAGCACTTACAACGCTATTCAATGCCGGTATTTCTAATGAGTTGTTTCCGCTTATTCTGTTTATTGGCATAGGTGCTATGATAGATTTTGGCCCGCTTCTTTCTAATCCTAAGCTTATGCTTTTCGGTGCGGCGGCTCAATTTGGTATTTTCTTTACCTTCTGCGTGGCATCAATGTTCTTTCCGCTTAACGACGCGGCTTCGATAGGTATTATCGGTGCAGCGGACGGTCCTACTGCTATTGTAGTTTCTCAAAAGCTTGATTCACAGTTTACGGGTGCTATTATGGTTGCGGCATATTCTTATATGGCGTTGGTTCCCATTATTCAGCCTCCTGTAATTAAGCTTTTAACCACCAAAAAAGAACGAATGATTCGTATGCCATACGAGCCTAAGAGCGTTTCTAAAACCACCAAAATTTTATTCCCGATTGCAATTACAATAGTTGCAGGTGTTGTGGCTCCCGAATCGGTGGCTCTGATAGGATTTTTAATGTTCGGCAACTTAATCCGCGAGTGCGGTGTTTTGAATTCGCTATCCGATACTGCACAAAATGTACTCGCAAATCTTGTAACAATATTCCTGGGCTTTACTATCGCTTGTCAAATGCAGGCAGAAAGATTTTTGAAGCCTCAAACACTTCTTATTTTAGGTCTTGGACTTTTTGCATTTATCTTTGACACCGCATTCGGCGTTGTGTTTGCTAAGTTCTTAAATCTTTTCCTTAAGAAAAAGCTTAATCCTATGATTGGTGCAGCAGGCATTTCCGCTTTCCCGATGTCGGGACGTGTTGTTCACAAAATGGGACTTAAAGAGGACCCGCAAAACTTCCTGCTTATGCATTCTATCGGCGTAAATGTTTCGGGACAAATCGCTTCGGTTATAGCCGGCGGATTAATACTGAATTTCTTTCTTAAGTAACGGGGGATAATACAATGGATTTTAATGCAATGAATTTCGTTAAGAATTTAAGCTATCTTTTTACGGGTATGATAAGTATATTCTTAGTTATAGGGGTAATAATGCTTATAACCGTAATACTTAATAAAGCTTTTTCTGATAAAGAGTAAAAAATTTACAATTTTACTATTTACTAAATTGAATTATTTATATATAATGGATTTACGGGTTTGTAAATCCATTATTTTTTATTGTCAAGGGGATTTTTCGGTGAATTTAAACTCTCAAAATGTTAAAAAAATTATATTTATTATTTTTTGTGCCGCACTTTTTTTTGCGGGATTAATCAATATAAGTACGGTTTTTTCTTTGGTTAAAAGGATTATTTCCTTTTTTACGCCTGTTATAGCGGCATTATGTATAGCCTTTGTTCTAAACGTACTTATGATGCCTATTGAAAATAGACTTTTTGCGTTTCTTGATAACTCCAAAAAAAGATTTGTGCCAAGGCTTAAAAGACCGCTATCAATTGTTCTTACGTATATTTTAGCACTTGGAATTGTGGCTACGGCAATTTTGGTAATTATTCCCGATTTGATTGATACTGTAATTTATCTTGCAGGCAAAATGCCGGCGTTTATTGATGCTCTCTATAAGATGTTAGGTAATTTGCTTGACAAGTTTAATATAGAGTATGCTTTGCCCGAAATTAAAATTGATTGGTCAATGGTTACAGATAATCTTGAAAATTTGGCAAAGCTATACGGAACACGTATTTTAAACAGTGCTTTGGGAATAACAACATCTGTCTTTAACGGTGTTTTTGATGTATTTTTCATCGTGGTTCTTTCGGTTTACATTTTAGCCCAAAAGGAAAAAATAGGTAGATTTGTAAAGTCACTTTTAACCGCAGTTTTTCCGAAAAAATTCACAGAGGTTGTATTGCATATAGCCGAAAAAACAGCCGAAAGCTTTACAAAATTTATAAGTGGACAATGTATAGAAGCCTTGATTTTAGGAACACTTTGCTTTATTGGAATGCTTATATTTGGTTTCCCCAACGCACTTATAATATCTCTTTTTGTGGCCATTACGGCATTTGTTCCAATTATCGGTGCAACTGTGGGTGCTGTGATTGGATTTTTGCTAATAGTAATTACAGACCCCGTAAAAGCAGTGCTTTTTGTTGTATTTTTAATAGTTTTACAGCAAATAGAAGGCAATTTGATTTATCCCAAGGTTGTGGGAAAGGCGGTAGGACTTCCTGCGGTTATCGTTATAAGCTCGGTTTTAGTAGGCGGAAACATAGGCGGAGTTTTGGGTGCACTTATAGGAGTTCCAACCTCGGCTGCGATATACACGCTTTTGAAGGAGTATATTGCGTATAAAAAGGAAAGTAAAGAAGCATAAAAACAACCCCGAACGTTTATTTAGTAAACGTTCGGGAAGTCGGAGGCCAAGCGG
>JAZNBP010000168.1:0-6691 GCA_045587085.1 Acutalibacteraceae bacterium
GAGAAGGAATTTAAAATGGGAAAAATTGATAAAACTATTATTAGAGAAACTCAGTATATCGCTCTTATTGTGCTTATTTTCAGTATGCTTATGCAGTCTGTTTTTTTGGTTGCAGGCATTTGGAATTACAAGGTATTACTCGGCAATATTTTAGGATATATAGCTGTTGTCGGTAATTTTTTTCTTATGGGACTTACTGTCCAAAAAGCGGTAACAAAGGATGAAAAGGAAGCAAAAAGTCTTATCAAGGTTTCACAGATGCTTCGTCTTTTAATGCTTCTTGTGGTTGCAATAATAGGGTATTTAGTACCTGTTTTCAATCTGTTTGCGGTAGTAATTCCGTATCTTTTCCCTAGAATAGCAGTTATGCTAAGACCAATTTTTGAAAAGCGAGGTGGAGGTATTTGAAGCAACAGAGCTTAAAATTTAAAATAGTTGACGCTATTTATATTTTTATGATGGCTTTGCCTCTGGCTTTCGGTGTGGTTTTAAAGGTTTTGACAAAGCCTTTAAGCGAGGGCATAAATGTTACGGGTGCGTTGGTTTATTTTAAAATACCTATGCCCATTCAGGATTTTCCCATAACCGAGGCTCAGGTAAATTCGGCGTTGGTGCTTATAACGATTTTCTTTTTCTGTCTTTATATGACACACGGTATAAGCGAAAAAATTGTGCTTAAAAGACAGCATTTTGCCGAGCTTATAATAGAAAAGGTTGACGGACTTGTAATTGAAAATATGGGAGAATATTTTAAAGGCTACTCGCCCTTTATCATTGCTATTTTGGCATTATCCGCAGTATCAAGTCTTACCTCGCTTTTAGGACTTTTCCCACCAACCTCGGACATAAATATTGTTGGCGGTTGGGCGATACTTGTATTTATAATAATAACCTATTATAAAATGAAATGTGGACCCATAAGCTATCTTAAAAGCTTTACAGAGCCGGTAGCTTTCTTAGCTCCGATTAACTTTATAAGTGAATTTGCAACCCCTGTTTCAATGGCATTTCGTCATTACGGTAATATTTTATCAGGAACGGTAATTTCGGTGCTTTTAGCATCTGCCTTAGGCGGAGTATCTACAATGATTTTAGGTGCGTTGCCTGGTTTTTTGGCTGATATACCGCTGTTTCAGGTAGGCATTCCCGCTGTGCTTTCAATTTATTTTGATGTATTCAGCGGTTGCTTACAGGCATTCATTTTTGCAATGCTTACCATGCTTAATATTTCGGGTGCTTTTTCGCTCGATGAATATAAGGAACGCTTAAAGCGTAAACAAAAAAAGCGAAATTAATTATTGGAGGAATAAAAAATGGAACTCGCAATAGGTATTATTTTAGGATGCTGTGCTTTAGGTGCAGGACTTGCAATGATTGCAGGTATAGGCCCCGGTATTGGTGAAGGTAACGCTGTTGCTAAGGCTTGTGAGGCTATCGGCCGTCAGCCCGAAAGCAAGGGTGCAGTAACTACCACAATGCTTATGGGTTGTGCTGTTGCAGAAACCACCGGTCTTTACGCTTTGGTTATTGCAATTCTTCTTATCTTCGTAGCACCTAATCTACTTGTAAATATCCTTGTTGATACAATTAAATCTCTTAAATAATAGGGAGCATTAAAAAATGCAGTCATTAGATGTTATATCTGTTAATCTGTGGCAGATTTTAGTATCTCTTGCAAATCTCTTAATACTTTTCTTGCTTATAAAAAAGTTTCTGTATAAGCCTGTAAAAAAGATACTTGAAACAAGGCAGGAAAGCATTGATAAGGATTATGCACTTGCTAATGATGCTAAAATTTCTGCAGAGGAAAACAAAAAGCTTTATGAGGAAAAGCTGTCCGCCGCTAAGTCTGAGGCAGACAGTGTGATTAGCTCTGCCGTAAATACTGCTAAGCAAAGGGAAAATGAAATTATAACCGAAGCCCACGAAAAAGCAGAAAATATCCTTAAAAAGGCAGAGGCAGACGCTATGCTTGAAAAGAAAAAAGCCGAAAAAGAAATCAAGGGACAGATTGTTGATATCAGTACCCTTGTTGCCGGTAAAATTATTGAAAAAGAGCTTGATTCCAAGAAAAATGAGGAATTGGTTGACTCTTTTATAAACGAAATAGGTGATGAGTAATGACCGATGCTATAAAAGAATACGCCGAGGCATTATTCGCTATTGCTTTGGAAAAAGATGCTCTTTCGCTTTATGCTAAAAATCTTGAAACGGTATTAGATGTGGTTGAGGATGAGCCTATGTATTTAGAGCTTTTGGCTTCTCCGGCCTTGCCTATGGGAAAAAGAATCTCCGCTGTGACAGAGGCTTTTTCTGACACTCTTTGTGAGGATGTTATGTCCTTTTTGATTTTGCTCATAAAAAACGGCAGAATCAAGGATTTAATGGCTTGTATCAATGAGTTTTTCATTTTAAAGGACATAAAAGAAAACATAAGCGACGCCATTATTTATTACGCGATGCCACTTACTGAAGTACAAAAGGAAAGGCTTAAAGTAAAGCTCGAAAAAATGACCTCTAAAAAAATTCAGATGATTTTTATTGAGGATAAGTCGCTTTTAGGCGGTATCAAGATAGTTCTTGACGGTAAAGTTTTGGACGGCAGTGTGAAGCATCACCTAAAGGACATTAAAGGAGTTATGAGTAAATGAATAACCCAAGTGAAATCAGCAATATTATAAAAACGCAAATTGAAAGCTATAAAAAGCAGGTATCTTTAGAGGAAACCGGCAAGGTAATCTTAGTCGGCGACGGTATTGCCCGAGTATGGGGACTTACTAACTGTATGGCTAACGAGCTTTTGGAGTTTGAGGGCGGCAGCTTTGGTATGGCACAGAATTTGGAGGAGGAAACGGTATCTGTTGCCGTTCTTTCAAATAAAAATGATATTCGTGAGGGTATGAACGTAAAACGCACAGGTAAGGTTTTGGCTGTGCCTGTCGGCGAAAAGCTATTAGGCAGGGTTGTAAACGCACTGGGCGAGCCGATTGACGGAAAGGGACCGATTGAGTATAGCGGTACACGTCCTATAGAATCCGAGGCTCCCGGAATTATCGAACGTGAGAGTGTATCTGTACCTTTGCAGACCGGCTTTAAGGCAATCGACAGTATGATACCTATAGGCAGAGGTCAGCGTGAGCTTTTAATCGGTGACCGCCAGACAGGTAAATCTGAAATTGCGATTGATACCATTATAAATCAGAAAAACAGCGATGTTCTTTGTATATACGTAGCTATCGGTCAAAAGTCTACAACCGTAGCACAGATAGCGAACGAGCTTATGGCTAACGGTGCTATGGACTATACAATCATTGTATCGGCTACCGCTTCAGAGACTGCACCGCTTCAGTATATAGCTCCCTATAGCGGTTGTGCTATGGCGGAATATTTCCGAGAACAGGGCAAGGACGTCCTTATAGTTTACGACGATTTAAGCAAGCATGCAGTAGCTTACAGAGCCTTGTCCCTGTTAATCCGCAGACCGCCGGGACGTGAAGCATACCCCGGTGACGTATTCTATTTGCACTCCCGTTTGCTTGAAAGGGCAGCTTGTGTTTCAAAGGAATACGGCGGTGGCTCTATTACCGCATTACCGATTATTGAAACTCAGTCGGGTGACGTATCGGCATATATACCTACCAATGTAATATCCATTACTGACGGACAGATATTCCTTGAAACCGAGCTTTTCCATTCAGGAATTATGCCGGCTATAAACCCCGGTATTTCGGTTAGCCGTGTAGGCGGTTCCGCACAGCTAAAGGGTATGAAAAAAGTATCGGGCGAATTGAAGCTTTTATATTCACAGTACAGAGAGCTTCAGTCCTTTGCACAGTTCGGAAGTGACCTTGACGCCGACACTAAGGCACGTCTAGCACTAGGTGAGCGAATTGTTGAGGTATTAAAGCAGGGCAAAAATCAGCCTGTAAGCGTTGGTAAGCAGGTAGCTATTGTTTATGCAGTTATCAAAGGTTATCTTGACAAGGTAGAGGTAAAGGATATTCCCGAATATGAGAAAAATCTTTATGCTAAGCTCGAAAACGAATACGGTGCTTGGCTAAAGCGAATAGAGGATAATTTCTTTGATAATGAGGATGAGGAATTGTTAAAGAAAATCCTTTCGGAAATGCAGGTGTAAGCAATGGCGGGAAACACCAAAGCATTACGTATCAGAATTAAAAGTGTCACATCTACTTTACAGCTTACAAAGGCTATGGGACTGGTAGCATCCTCTAAAATAAGGCGTGCCAATATTGCAATGCAAAACGCACGTCAGTACAGAGATGCACTAGGAAGGGCAATGTCTATTTTAACCGCCGACAGCGAATCGCAAAAAAGCCCTTATATGCAAAAGCCAAATACCGGAATTACAAAAATTATTGTAATTGCGGGTGATAGAGGTATGGCAGGCGGATATAACGCAAACGTATTCCGTTTGACAGCAGAGTACAAGGACGCCGAAATTATACCTATTGGTAAGCGTGCCTGCGACCGATTTTCGGGCAAGCTGATTTCTTCCGAAAAATTCAGCTTCAAGGATGCCGAAAATTTAAGCTTATCACTTTGCGAGCAGTTTAAAAACGGTGAATTTGACCGACTTGGCGTAATTTACACAGAATATCATTCTGCTATGACACAGACAGCCGAAATCAAGTGGCTTTTGCCTCTTGAAAAAGCTGAAATAGAGGAAAATGCCGACGTTATTTTCGAACCGGATAAGCTTACGGTTTTAAATAATGCTGTTAAGGAATATGTGTCCGGAATGCTGACATCGCTTATTCGCGAAAGCTTCGCAAGCGAGGTAAACGCACGCAGAATGGCTATGGATTCGGCAGGTAAGAATGCAAAACAAATGATAGATGATTTAAGTATTCAGTATAACCGCGCAAGGCAGGGTGCAATTACTCAGGAAATTACCGAAATTGTTGCCGGAAGCGGAGAAATGTAAGGAGTGAATTGATGTGCATAATTCACATATAGGAAAAGTTATTCAGGTTATGGGACCTGTAGTTGACGTCAGGTTTAACGAGGGCGAATTGCCCCTTATTCTAAATGCACTGACAATACCGCTAAAGGGTAAAACTCTTACTGTTGAGGTAGCACAGCACATAGGCGATAACACCGCAAGGTGTATTGCAATGGCTTCTACCGACGGTCTTGCCCGCGGTGTAGAGGTTACCGATACAGGTGCTCCGATTTCTGTGCCTGTCGGTAAAGAAACCTTGGGCAGAATTTTCAATGTTTTGGGTGAGGCGGTGGATAATATACCTACTCCCGAAACTAAGGAGCGTTGGCAAATTCACAGAAACGCACCTTTGTATGAGGATTTGGCTACCTCTACCGAGATTTTTGAAACAGGTATCAAGGTAATCGACCTTATCTGCCCCTATTCAAAGGGCGGTAAAATCGGTCTTTTCGGCGGTGCGGGTGTTGGTAAAACCGTTCTTATTATGGAGCTTATCAACAATATCGCTAAAGAGCATGGCGGTATATCCGTATTCTCGGGTGTAGGCGAGCGTACCCGTGAGGGTAACGACCTTTACAACGAAATGAAGCAGTCTGGAGTTATAAATAATACCGCTTTGGTTTACGGTCAGATGAACGAACCACCGGGAGCTCGTATGCGTGTTGCACTTTCGGGACTTACTATGGCGGAATATTTCCGTGATACACTCGGTCAGGATGTACTGTTGTTTATTGATAATATTTTCCGTTTCACACAGGCAGGAAGTGAGGTATCGGCACTGCTGGGACGTATGCCGTCAGCTGTAGGTTATCAGCCTACCTTGGCTACCGAAATGGGTGCTTTACAGGAAAGAATTACATCTACCAAAAAGGGTTCAATCACCTCTATTCAGGCAGTTTACGTACCTGCGGACGACCTTACGGACCCGGCTCCTGCTACAACCTTTGCACACCTCGATGCTACAACTGTTTTGGCAAGAAGCATTGCGTCTCAGGGTATTTATCCTGCGGTTGACCCGCTTGAGTCAACAAGTAGAATTTTATCTCCCGAAATAGTGGGCGAGGAACATTACGCTGTTGCTAAAGAGGTTCAGAGAATATTACAGCGTTATAACGAGCTTATGGATATTATCGCAATTATGGGTATGGATGAGTTGTCCGATGATGATAAGCTTCTTGTAGGCAGAGCACGTAAAATTCAGCGTTTCTTGTCACAACCGTTTGACGTATCTGAAAAGTTTACGGGCATACAGGGTAAATACGTACCAATAGCTGAGACTATCCGCGGCTTTAAGGAAATTATTGAGGGCAAGCACGACGATTTGCCCGAGTCGGCATTCTTGTTTGTCGGCACAATAGATGAGGCTGTCGCCAAGGCAAAGAAGGTGGAGAGTTGAACACCTTTAAATTGACGGTTTCCTCACCTGATGGCAATAGCTTTGAGGGCGAGGTTGTAAAGCTTGACGTAAGAGGAGTTGAGGGTGAGCTTGCGGTTATGGCAGGACACACTCCCTTTGTTACAAGCCTTTGTTCTGCTCCTTTGACTATCTGGACCAGCGAGGATGAAAAGAAAACCGCCTTTTCAAACGGCGGACTTCTGACAGTAGGAAAAAATAGCGTAACCCTGATTTCGGGTTCATTTAAAATGGATTGAAAAACTAATAGAGGTTGTCATTGAGACAACCTCTATTTTTTTGATAGCGACAGTATTAAAAAGTAAATTCCT
>JAZNBP010000169.1:0-4995 GCA_045587085.1 Acutalibacteraceae bacterium
TTGTTTTGCCTTTTGTTCAAAAAGGAAACTGGTTTAT
Source organism: Acutalibacteraceae bacterium (assembly GCA_045587085.1). Lineage (GTDB taxonomy): Bacteria > Bacillota > Clostridia > Oscillospirales > Acutalibacteraceae > UBA737. Next base: position 38 of record JAZNBP010000169.1, read on the forward strand.
GTATGCCGTATATGCGCTGTTTTTGGTTATATTTCTTAATTCTTTTGAAGGCCTTAAATATGGTGTTTACCGAAAAACAAATATTATTTTAGCTCAGTTATTGGCTTCGTGTGCAACCGCATTTATAATATATTTGCAGATAGTTTTGCTAACCGCAGGGTTTGTTTCCGTTATACCCCTTTTGATTACAGTCGTTGCCGATGCAATAATAATATTAGCTTTAACCCTTCTTAGTGAAGTTGTAATGCGCAGGCTTTTTCCGCCCAAGAAAACTCTTGTTGTTTGGGACCTTTACTCACCTGAGCTATTTCTCACTAAAATGAAAATCCGCAAGGATAAGTTTTTGGTAAATGAAATTGTAAATATTTCTGTAGGTATTGATAAACTTGAAAATCTTATCAAAAACGCAGAAAGTGTAGTTATTTACGATATAAATGCCCAAATGCGTAACAAAATTATTAAAATTTGTTTTGAAAACGATGTTCGTGCGTATGCTACTACAAAAATTTCAGATATATTAACAAGGGGTGCGGAATGTGTTCACTTGTTCGATACACCTCTTTTACTATATCGAAATATGGGACTTACATTTGTACAAAGGTTTTGTAAACGAACAATGGACATTGTTGGCGCTTTTATTTTGTTGATTGCAACTTCTCCGTTTATGGTGATTAGTGCATTGGCTATCAAAATTTACGATGGTGGTCCGGTATTTTTCCGCCAGGAAAGAGGAACAATTGGTGGAAAGATATTCCGTATCCATAAATTCCGCAGCATGATTGTTGACGCGGAAAAGGACGGTGCGAAGCCGGCAGAGCAGAATGATTCAAGAATTACACCTGTTGGCAAGGTTTTGCGTGCTACAAGGCTTGATGAACTGCCACAGTTAATTGATATTTTGGCGGGTAATATGAGCTTTGTGGGACCACGTCCTGAACGAGTTGAGCATATAAAGCAATATACCGAAGAAATTCCTGAATTTAGTTTCAGATTAAAAGTAAGAGGCGGTCTTACAGGTTTCGCTCAGCTTTACGGCAAATATAACACTACCCCTTATGATAAGCTTCAGCTTGACCTTATGTATATTGAAAATTATTCTTTTCTCCTTGATATAAAGTTACTTCTAATGACCGTTAAAATTATGTTTATGAAGGAAAGCACAGAGGGTTTCACTAAGGAAAAAAGCGAAAAAATTAATAAGAAAAGTAAAGAAGAAAAATAAAAACAGGAGCTGTCTTTTAAAGACAGCTCCTTAAATTTTTGATAAAGAAAATACTATTTTTTATAAGGCATTTAGCCGCATTTTCGTTTTTTCGGCGACAGGTGCGGCGAAAAAACACCTAGTAAGCGAAAAACCACTAAATTGAGTGGTTTTTCAAGAGTGCAGGGGTGGTATTGGCGGGGATAGAGTGCAGTCAAAAATTATAAAATTTTTGCGAACGGCATCCCCGTCCAAGAGAGTGAAGACAGTGTCTTCACTCTCAGTTAATCCTCAAGTGCGGTGTGCTTTCTGAAAAGTAATGAAATACACCAAACGCCTGCAAGTGCTATTACTGTGTAGATTATACGGCTTATAATGGCGGTAGGCCCTCCGAATGCCCATGCAACAAGGTCAAATTCAAATAATCCTACAAGACCCCAGTTAAGTGCACCGATAATTACAAGTATCAGACAAAGTTTATCAAACATAAATATCACTCCTTTTGTAAATAGTTTTAACAAGGCTTGTGATATTTATACATTTTTTAAATTTTTAAAATGACATAATACTGTTCATATCATAAAGACCTGCGGACCTGCCGTTAATAAACTTTACGGCTTTAACAGCACCCTCGGCAAAAACCTCTTTAGAATGAGCCGCGTGGGAAATGGTAATTACCTCATCGTGTCCCGCAAAGATTACATCGTGCTCGCCTACAATAGTTCCGCCTCTGACAGAATGGATGCCAATTTCATTAGCTTTGCGTTTTTGTCTTTTTGAATGACGGTCATATTCGTAAGCTTTCTTATCCTCAAACACTGCATTAACAGAATTCGCAAGCATAATTGCCGTGCCTGAAGGTGCATCAATTTTTTGGTTATGGTGCTTTTCGATAATTTCGATATCAAATTTATCACCCAAAATTTTTGCAGCCTTTTGTGCTAACGAGCAAATAAGATTTACACCTATAGACATATTAAAGGTAAAGAAAACAGGAATTTGTTGTGACGCTTTTTTGATTTTTTCAATCTGCTCGTCGCTATAGCCTGTAGTTGCAATAACTAATGGCAGCTTCTTCTCAGTAGCAAAGGAAAGCATACTATCAAGCAAAGCGGGATTTGAAAAATCAATTATAGCATCAGCCTTTACGTTTATTTCACTGAAGTCTTTAAATGTAGGGAAAGGTGTTTCGCAAGGGAATTTATCCATACCTGCTACTACGTTAAGCTCAGCATCCTTTTCGCAAGCAGCAGCTACAAATTTTCCCATTTTACCGCCGGCACCTACAAGTATTATATCAATCATTTTTTACACTTCCAATAATATTTAAATTTCAAATCCACACTCACGAAGCTTTGATTTTAAAAATTCTAAATTGCTTTCATTCATAGGGTATAATGGCATTCTGCAAGGTCCTGCTTCCATACCGAGTAAATTCATAGCCTGTTTTACGGGAGTTGGGTTTACATCGCAGAAAAGGGCAGAAATAAGTCCCGAATATTTAATCTGCAAATCGGCGGCTTTATTTAAATTACCTTTTAACATTTCAGCACAAATGTCGTGGGTTTCTTTTGGTAAAATATTTGAAAGCACTGATATTACACCAATACCGCCAAGCGACATAATGGGGACAATCTGGTCATCATTGCCTGAATAAATATCCAAATCGTCACCGCAAAGATATCTGGTTTTCAGCGCGCTTGATAGATCACCGTTTGCTTCTTTTGTAGCAACAATGTTTTTATGCTTTGATAATTCCTTATAGGTCTCGGGTGTAATGCCTACACCTGTTCGAGACGGAACATTGTAAAGAATTATCGGTTTATTAACCCTGTCAGCTATATAATTATAGTGGGCAACAAGACCTGCCTGAGAGGTTTTGTTATAGTAGGGAGTAACCATTAAAAATGCGTCGGCACCTAGTTTTTCGGCATCATTACAAAGCTCTACAGAATAAACAGTATCGTTAGAGCCGGTGCCTGCAATAATTGGCACAGCCTTATTTGCAGCAATAGCCGCAGCTTCAATTACCTTTAGATGTTCGTCATACCTAAGGGTTGATTTTTCGCCTGTTGTACCGCAAATAACAAGAGCGTCAATACCGCCGTTTATTTGCTCCTTTACAAGGCTTTTAAGTCTTTCAAAATTTACACTTCCGTCCGAGTTCATTGGTGTTACCAGTGCGGTTGCAGCACCGGTAAAAATTCTTTGTTTCATAAATATTACCTCCTACGGAAAATTAGCCAAAGCATTTAAAATCCAAATAAAGGTTTAATGCTTTGGCCCAAGTTGGCAAAAAAGCCGACTTTTTAGCTTTATTAATCCATAAAGCCCTTGGCACATAGAAGCTCTGCCAAAAGCACAGCACCACCTGCGGCACCTCTTAATGTATTATGTGACACACAAACAAATTTATAATCATATTGTGTATCCTCACGTAGTCTGCCGACAGAAACAGCCATACCGCCCTCTAAATCGCGGCAAAGCTTGGTCTGGGGCATATCATCCTCAGTATAATATTTCAAGAACTGCTTGGGTGCGTGGGGAAGCTCTAACTCCTGAGGAGCACCCTTAAAGTTAGCCCAGATGTCCAAAATCTCCTCTTTGGTAGGCTTATTTTTAAAGCTTACATAAACTGCTGCCATATGTCCGTCAGAAACGGGAACACGCAAGCACTGTGCGGTAAATTTAGGTGTTGTAGAGGGAACGATTTCTCCGTTTTCTACGTTGCCCCAAATCTTTAAAGGCTCCTTCTCGCTCTTTTCCTCTTCGCCGCCGATATATGGGATAACATTATCAATCATTTCAGGCCATCTTTCAAAGGTTTTGCCAGCACCCGAAATGGCTTGATATGTACATACAAGCACCTTGTCTACACCGAATTTATCGAGAGGGAAAAGGGCGGGTACATAAGACTGAAGTGAACAGTTTGACTTAACTGCAATAAAGCCACGCTTTGTACCGAGACGCCTTCTCTGAGCCTCAATTACATCTGTATGCTCAGGATTGATTTCAGGGATAATCATAGGAACGTCCGCAGTGAAACGATGAGCACTGTTGTTTGATACAACAGGACATTCGTGCTTTGCATACTTTTCTTCAAGAGCCTTGATTTCGTCCTTTTTCATATTTACGGCACAGAAAACAAAATCAACCTTAGATACGATTTCGTCGATATCTTTTTCGGCGTCAAGCACTACCATATCCTTTAAATTTGCGGGAATGGCGTCCTTCATAGCCCATCTTGAGCCAATAGCTTCCTCATAAGTTTTACCTGCAGATGAAGCACTTGCTGCAAGTGCGGTTACGTTAAACCAAGGATGGTCACAAAGCAGCAGACTGAAACGCTGACCAACCATACCGGTAGCACCGATAATACCAACATTGTATTTTTTCATTTAAATCAATCCTTTTGCAAAAATTTAACTTGATATATACTGCATTTTGCAATATAATATATTATATTTATAATAACATTTACGGCTATGTTTGTCAAATAATTTTATGACGAAAATAACGGATATATACTGAAAGAAATTGGTGAAAATGAAAACAAGTGACTTTTTTTATGATTTACCCGAAGAATTGATTGCCCAGACACCTGTTGAGCCGAGAAATTCCTCAAGACTTATGAAAATAGACAGACAAACAGGAGAAATTGTTCACTCCCGTTTCTATAATCTATGCGACTATCTGAAAAAAGGTGACTTACTTGTATTAAACAATTCAAGGGTACTTCCTGCCCGTCTTTACGGCA
>JAZNBP010000170.1:0-10479 GCA_045587085.1 Acutalibacteraceae bacterium
TACTTCTTTTGAAGTTCATCATAAGTCATACTGATTACCTCGCTTTTAGTTGTTTATATCGACATTATAACATAAAACAGTGTGACAAGCAAATTAATGATATATTTATATTAAATTACACACGAACAAAACACGAAATAAATACGAACGTTTTGCGAAAAACTATTGTAATTTTCGTTGACTGGTGGTATACTATAAGCGAGGTGATTAATGTGACACTTAAAGAATTACGAATATCGAAGGGACTGAACCAAGCCCAATGTGCCGATTTCCTTGGAATGACCACAAGAAACTATCAAAATTACGAAAACGATATAAAGAAGACAAACACCGCAAAATACCACGCAATATATAAGCAGTTGGAGTCTTATCAAAGCGATATTTCCGCTGCGTCTTCGTCTTCGACAAGTACGGATTTTCATACCAATGTTGTAGTCGGTGCTGGTCTAAAGGCTTTTTCAAAGAGAGTAGCCAAGTACAAGAAGCGGGATTGCTACAAAAAATTGAAAAAGTTTATGCGTGAAGATTATGACGGAAAGATCTGCATTTTGTACGGTCTGCGCCGAACCGGTAAGACAACGCTTCTGTTCCAGATGCTTGGTGAGCTTCCTGTTGAACAGACTGCCTATATTAAAATTCAGACTACCGACAATATGGCAAGGCTTACTAAGGATCTCGACCGTCTTTTTGAGAACGGTTACAGATATGTCTTTATTGACGAAATCACTTTGATGGAGGATTTTATAGGCACTGCTGCCGTTCTGTCAGATGTGTTTGGTATGATGGGTATGAAGATCGTCGTTTCGGGCACCGATTCACTCGGCTTTGCTATGGCAAACCGTGACGAGCTTTATGATCGCAGTATTATGATCCATACCTCGTTTATTCCGTTCCGGGAATACGCAAGGCTTCTGGATATCAAGTCTATCGATCGCTACATTGAATACGGCGGAACACTGAAAATGGAAAACATGAGCTTTGACGATCCCGATGCGTTTTTTGATGAGGTTTCCTTCCGTGACGATGAAAGCACAAGAAAGTATATCGACACTGCTATCAGTCGTAACATTCAGCACACGCTGAAAAACGATCACTACGGCGAATACTTCAATCAACTTCGTGAACTTTATGAAAAGGGCGAGTTGACCAACGTAATCAATAGGATTGTAGAAAGTATAAACCACCAATTCTTATTGCGTGTTGTTCAGGATAACTTCAAATCTCATGACTTAGGTTCGGCAAAGCAGCTATTGCTCCACGAATTTCCTGCCGAGCGTGCCACGGTGCTTTATGATATCGACGAAAAGATGGTGGTGGAAAAGTTAAAAGCCCTAATTGAGGTAAAGGAAAAGAGTGAAACCACAATTGCGATTACGCAGGAGCACATTGAAAAGGTTAAAAAGTATTTGCTGATGCTAGATCTCATTGTGAACTGTTCCGAACGCTACGAAAGCGGCAAGCAGTCAGAGCATACCGTATTCTCTCAACCGGGAATGCGCTATGCCATTGCAAAAGCTTTGGTTTATTCTTTAATGCAGGATGAATATTTCCGATCCGTTTCGGAGCTTGACAAGGAATACATTGTGGCAAAAATTCTTGATGATGTAAAAGGCAGAATGTTGGAAGATATCGTCCTCCTTGAAGTCCAAAAGTTCGTTTCTCGTAATGAAGAAGTGTTCAAGTTCAAATTTGACAACGGCGGTGAATACGATATGGTGATCTATGATAAGCAGAAGCACACTTGTCGGATCTACGAGGTCAAACACAGCATGGAGATTGCAGAGAAACAGACACGCTATCTTAACGATGCGAATAAGTGCAAAATCATAGAATCTAAATTTGGCACAATTATTGGAAAATATGTACTTTACCGTGGTGAAGATACAATTGTCGGTAATGTGCAGTATTTGAATGTGGAACAGTTTTTGTGCGAGCCAAAATAATAGGCATAAAAAAGACAAGAAGTGCACCTTAGCCGATGCGCTTTCTGTCTTTTTTGATTTTTTAACCCTATTGGAAGATAAAGACCATAATTCGTTATTATATCCAACTAATTAAAGCTTTCTTGCACATTGTTAACAAATTGGAAAGTTTTTACTTTTAAAAAATTAATTTTTGACTATTTAAAATTAATATATGGTGTTCTATTGACATTTTCCCCTGCTGCGGCAGATACCATAACTCGTTTTTTTGAGGATACTAAAACTAGTCCTAATGATTATGATGCAATTTTTACAGGTGATTTGGGCGTTGTTGGCAGCAACTGTCTATACGCTCTTTTGTGGGACAAGGGCATCGACCTGAAGCCTTACCACAAAGATTGCGGTACGCTGATTTTTGACTGTAATGCTCAGGATGTTCATTCGGGCGGTTCGGGCTGCGGTTGCTCCGCCTCGGTTTTAGCGTCGTATATAATGCATCGCTTTGCGGATGGTAGTTTTAAAAATATTCTATTTATGTCAACTGGAGCACTTCTCTCCCCCACCTCATCCTTTCAGGGTGAGAGCATACCCTCTATCGCACATTTGATAAATATAAAAAATGCCGAATAATCTCGGCATTTTTTTATTTCGGCTTTTTATTAAAAGTAAGCTTCGGTAAATAAAAGGTTATAAATTCTGCCAGAACGCCTAGAGGAAGTGCGGCGATAACATCGACTGCCGAATGTTGCTTTATAAACATAGTTGACAAGCATATTAAAACTACCGCTATAAGCACAAAAATTTTCCACACCGCAGCTGCGCTTTTTTCTCTGAACCAAACAGAAGCTATGCCGAGCGAATACGCAACATGTAACGAAGGGCACACATTTGTGGACGTATCAAAACGGTAGAGAAAGCCTATAACCGCAGTTAAAAGATTGTCGTTTTCGAATTCTGCAGGTCTTAAATTTTGACAATTCGGGAATATTATGTAAACCGCCATAGCCACTATTTGAGTGACTATTATAAATTTCATTAAATTCTTGAAATTATTAGGATTATAGAGTGCGAAATACAAAAGCGATATCACAATAAGCAAATACCAAAATGTATACGGAATTACAAACCATTCGCAAAAAGGTATCAAATCATCGATAAAGCAATGCATTACCGCACAGTTTTCTCGAGGTATAAGGTTTTCGGTCAAAAAATAAAGTATAAAATATCCAACCCAACCAAGTAGCCAAAGCAGATGTGAAAACCTGGGCTCTCTAAGCCTTGAAAAGCGGAACTGTCTATAATCTACTACAGGTTTTTTAATTTTCATATTATCAATCCTTACTGTAGGGGTAGTATTTTTTAGGCATATTTTTATAAGGCACTACCTTATGCCTTGGCAGAGAAAGTGCAATATTTTCTACCTCTGTCATTAAATATTCGCAAATTCTTTTTCTTTCCTGCTCTATAGGTGCTTCAGGGTTAAACCTTATAGTCTTGCCTATAACCGCTTTCTTTAAGGTTGGAGCCACATACATAGGAGCAAAACTCAAAGCCTTGCCTGTTTTTTTATAATAGAGCTTTGCTACGTCTATAAATCTGTCGCGAAATTCGTTTATAATATGATTGCGTTCGGTTCTGCTTTCGGGATAGATTACAATATTTGCACCCTCGCCTAAAGCTTCTACAGTTTTTCTGAAGGTAGTTACAACCTTTGCATCATAGAAAACCGGGATAGTGTTTGCGTTTTTGAAAATACAAACAGAAACAGGAGAAATTATGTATGATAACAGCTTATAAAAAGGCTTTATAAATTTAGGCTTATCACGCCAAAAATCCTCAAATGCGTAAGAGGGCATTTGCTTAATACTCATCATCTGAGCAGCACACCAAATAGCACGCTTTCCGGGTATGTAAAACTCTGCTATTAACGGACCGTTCATTTTAGTGTGATTACCTACAATTACGCAAGGCTCATTTTTAAGATTTTCCATACCATATACACGTGTCTTTTGGTAAAACAGCTTTACAAAAAATCTTAAAATTCTATAACAGATATAAGAAAACCAATTTTTCTTTTTGGACTTAATTTTAAACACCGCTTTCAAGGATAGTACATTAAATTATATTGCTTTATTTTTAATAATATTTGTTTTAAAAATTACAAAACTATTAACAAACAAATTCAAATCTTTTAAATATTTTTCCGTCACGCTCAACGGTTTCGTTCCACATAGAAGCAGGTCTTACCCAAATTTCCCCATCGCCGTAAAGAGCCTTGTATATCACCATTTCCTCTAAGCTTTCAGAATTTTTTGCAAACCCTAAAACCTCATACATATTGCCCTTAAAGTGACGATATTTTCCAAGCTTTATTTTATCCATTTTTTCTCCTAACACTGCCTTATTAATCTAATATAAAATTCGACCGCACGATTTGCACAATCAACCCTTATTCTCTCGTTATTTCCGTGTATGGTTGACCTTTCCTCGCTTGTTAAGTCCATAGCAGAAAAGCGGTACACCTTATCAGAAATTCTGCCATAATGACGGCTGTCCGAGCATTGCACCATAAGATAGGGTGAAACTATTGTACCCTTCCAAGTAGAAGCTACCGCCTTTGCTACCCTTTCATAGGATTCACAGTCGGTTTCAGAAATTCTGCTTGGATTCATTCCGTGCAAAACGCTAAGCTCTACATTGTTATCAGCTATTGTTTTTTTAATATACTCCATTGCTGAATCTATGGTATCGGCAGGATTTAAACGAATATTAGAGACCATTTTAGCCTCAGGCGGAATAACATTTGATGCCTTGCTTCCCGACATCTGGGTAAAGGCTACTGTTGTTCGCATAAGAGCATTAAGCTCTCCCCCGCTTTTCTTACAAAGTATGTCAAGCACGCCCTTAAACAGCCATAAATTAGCAAAAATCATTCTGTAAACAAAGCTTGAGTGCCTGCCCAATGTATCAAACATTTCACGCACCGGCTTTGTGATATGCGATTTAAAGGGATTACTTTCCATTTTTACGCAAGCTACTGAAAGAGTTCCAACAGGTGTGTGAGGCTTTGGAGCAGACGCGTGACCGCCGTTTGATTTGCATTTATATTCAACATCAATCATACCCTTTTCGGCAATACCGATAAGTCCGCAGGGTGCACTAACACCGGGGAAAACATTCTCAACTACTGCACCGCCCTCGTCCACTACAAGATTGGGTGTAATGCCGTTTTTCTCGAAATAATCCACTATATTAGAAGCTCCGTTGCCGTTTACCTCTTCCCCACCCGAAAAGGCAAAATAAATATCATTTTCGGGGATAAAGCCTTCTGCAATCAAGGTTTCTGCAGAAAAAAGCACTCCGTTAAAGGTAACCTTTGTATCAAGTGTACCTCTGCCCCAGATAACGCCATTTTCAAGTATAGCGTCAAAAGCCGGCTTTTCCCAACCGCTTTGGTCTACGGGAACTACATCGTAATGTGCCATAAGAACAGTAGGCTTTAAGCTACTTTTACCCGCCCATTTAAAAAGCAACGCTCTGTCCTCTAATTCCAAATACTCGCATTTTGTGAAAACGTTAGGATAAAGTGTGGGTAATTTTTTTATAAATTTTTCAAACTCGGCATTATCTTCTAAACTTTTATCCCTGTAAGATACCGTTTTACATCTTACCAATTCACGCAGAATTTCTATTGCCTTTTCCTTATCAAAGCTTACCTCGGTATTATCGGCACAAATTGTTTTTTTAGGCGTAAAACTCAAAGTTCTTATGATTATAACACCCAAAAAAATAAAGATGAAAGCAACCAAAAAAATCCAAAAATACAACATTTAAAGCATTCCTTTTTTATACATAATTCTGGCGGTAGCGATTGTAAATACCACGCCTACCGGCACCATAATGCCCACTGTGCCTGCATTTAAAGCAGGTACAAATATAAATAACACCAGCATCAAAATTATGGGAGCTATGGAAAGCTTTGCATTTTTAGAGATAAATACAACTGCCAAACCGCCGAACAAGGCAGGTAAAAGCATATCAAAAGCCGGCTTTAATGTTTCGCTTTCAAGCAAAGGTGTAATTGTTGTAAGTGCCAAAACTCCCACTAAAATTATAAGGGTTGTAACTATTGAGGATACTGCAATTGAAATGGTAGAAATTATTTCGCCCTCCTCATCGGTAGGCTTTACATTTGCCCTTTCCATAGCGTCAATAGCACAGGGAAGCTTTAAATTAGAGATGTTTCCTGTTACAAAGGAAAGATATGTACCGCCTGCACCAAGCATTGGAACATAAGTAAATATTTCGATTATACCTACTGCCCAATACATAGGAACAGTTGCAAGCATACCCTTAGCAAGTCCCGACCATTCGGGTACAGCACTGTAAATAAGGGAAACCGCCACAGGAAAAGCAAAAATTATAAGGCAAATTATAATACCCCAAATTTTTCCGTCGCGATGCACAGATTCAAGATATGTCATTTCTTTTTTCATAAAGCTTTCCCTCCTAACCTAACCAAGCAGTTATCGGAATAGCCGAAGCCATACCGCCGACAAGACTTATAGGCAACGCGTAATCGTTAATCCAACGCACCTTAAATTTAAGGGTTATAGCACCGCAAACTGCCATAAGCACAGCAGATACTGCCATTACGCAAACGGGTATAAGTCCCGATGTGTCACCCTTGAAAACTAAACCTACATCACAAAAAACATAGCCTAAAAATGCAGAAATCATACCCAAAAACATTGCGTTGTTTAGTATTTCTCCCCACTTTTTATCCTTCATACCTATTTTAACAATTCCGCCTTGGATTTTCTTTGTTACAAAAGGCACCAAAATAAGACCGGCGGCAATACCTATTGTCATAACCCAAATAACCGTTACAAAAACATTAGGATCGGTAATCTGCGAGCCTGAGTCTATACCTAAAGCGGTAAGTGCATTATTAGCAGCAACCGTTTCGTATGTAATAGAGCCTATAATCGAAAGCCTTAACCAAGGAAGTGCCACACCCAGACTTTTTGAGAGTGCCACAACACCTACTAATATTGCAACTGCAGGAGCTATTGTAAATATAGCCGAGGATATAATAGTTTTTTTCAAAACATCACTCTTAATACCAATTTGCTTTGCTCTTTTTAATGCCCTTACCAAAAAATAAACCGACTGTCCCAGCACTGCTGCAATTATAATAGCCACAATTACAAACAGTACAGGACTGTTTACGCTGAATTTCATTTACTCTACACTTCCTTTTGAATTATAAAATTACTATATACATTATAATACACCGCATATTCTTATTCAAGAGCGAACGATAAAAAATATTCCAAAAAAACCTTAATAAAAGCCTTGACTTTAGTGCGGTGATGTGGTAGAATGTGAAAGTATTATTTTGTAGGAGATTTTTTGCTATGACTAAAAAAAGTGAAAAAGAAAATTTAAAGCTTTATAAAGCAATACTCTCACTAAAAACTCCGGAAGAGTGTGAGGCATTTTTTAAGGATATTTTCACCTTTCAGGAGGTTGAGTCTATTTCTCAGCGTCTTGCAGTTGCCTGCTATTTAACCGAGGGAAAAAGCTATGTCGACATAAACCGACTGACAGGTGCTTCTACCGCAACTATTTGCAGGGTTAGCAGGGCTTTAAACTATGGCGACGGCGGATATAAAACAGTTATTGAAAGGTTAGAAAAAAATGCAGATTAATCAGGATATATTAAAGCTCGAGGAAAAGGCAGTATTTACACTTCGCAGCCTTTATGCTTCCTACGGCTATAAGCAGTTTAAAATGAGTAAGTTTGAAGAATATGACCTTTACTCCAAAAATAAGGATTTTTTGGTGTCGGACGGGGTTATAACCTTTAACGACGTGGGCGGAAAGCTTTTAGCATTAAAGCCGGACGTTACCCTCTCTATAATTAAAAATTCCAAGGATGACGGCACAGGCTGTCAAAAATATTACTACAACGAAAATGTTTACAGAATTTCCGAAACCTCACATACATATAAGGAAATTATGCAAACAGGTCTTGAATGTATAGGCGATATTACAGATAACGAAGTTTTTGAAATTTGTGAATTGGCTGCAAAAAGTCTTGAAGCTATAAATGATAGTTTTTCACTTCATATATCTGATGTGGCCCTGCTTGAAGCTCTGCTGAATGAATACGAAATACAAGAAAACCTTAAAGCAGAGGTTATAGCTGCAATAAATGAAAAAAACGGAGGCAAGCTTAAAGCTATTTTAGATGACAGTGATTTTACCGCTTTAAAATGCCTTGTTAAAAGTTATCAAAACTACGGCGACGCTCTTAATGAAATTAAAACCGCTTGCAAAACTGAAACTTCACTTAAATATATAAATGAGTTAAGCTCCCTTTGTAAAAAGCTTGAAACTAACGGTTTCTCTAAAAACTTGGTTATTGATTTTTCAATAATAGATGCCAAGGGTTATTATAGCGGAATAGTTTTCAAGGGATTTATTGAGGGAATTGCTACAAGAGTGCTTTCGGGCGGTAGGTATGATAAGCTTATGCGCCGAATGAATAGAAAGTCTGATGCGGTAGGCTTTGCAGTATATCTTGATACACTTGAAAGAATTGAACAGGCAGACCACGACGATTTTATTAATATAGCGCTCCCCAAAGGCAGACTTGGAGAAAAGGTTTATGATATGTTTGAAAAGGCAGGCTTTGATTGTCCTTCAATTAAAGAGGCAAACCGAAAGCTAATCTTTGAAAACAATGAAAAAAAGCTCCGTTTCTTTTGGGTAAAGCCCTCTGATGTTGCAATTTATGTAGAGCGCGGTGCCGCCGACATAGGTGTTGCAGGAAAGGATATCTTGCTTGAATACAACCCCGATGTTTACGAGCTTTTGGATTTAAATATAGGAAAATGCCGTATGGCGGTAGCCGCAAAAAAGGACTTTTGTGACGATACCTCTAAAACATTAAGGGTTGCTACCAAGTTTTCCAATATTGCAAAAAACTATTACGCTAAAAAGTGCAGAGATATTGATATAATCCACCTTAACGGTTCTATAGAAATCGCTCCCATTTTGGGGCTTTCAGATGTTATAGTTGACATTGTTGAAACAGGTAAAACTTTACTTGAAAACGATTTAATGCCCTTTGAAACGATAATTCCCATAAGTGCAAGATTTATTTCAAATAAGGCTTCCTTCAGCTTTAAAGCGGGAAAAATCGAAAGCATTAAAAAAGGTCTTTTAAAAGAGGTAAAAACAGATGATTAAAATTTTAAATTATGCAGAGGTTTCAAAAAGCGAGATTTTTGCCCGCTATGATACAGCATCAAATGTTGCCGATATTGTAACCGATATTATAGCTAATGTAAGGCAAAACGGTGATAAGGCACTTTTTGAGTATTGTGAAAAGTTTGATAAGGCAAAGCTTTCATCCCTCGAAGTATCTGACAGCGAAATTGAGGAAGCTTTCAGCATTGTAGAGCCACGCTTTGTAAAAATTATCGAGGAAGCTGCCGAAAATATCCGTGAATTCCACAAAAAGCAGGTAAGAAACAGCTTTATCATAAACGAAAAGGACGGCGTTGTTACAGGTCAAAAGATAACCCCCATTGAAAAGGTTGGACTTTATGTGCCCGGCGGTACTGCAGCATACCCATCTACTGTTCTTATGGATAGCATACCTGCTAAAATTGCGGGTTGCAAGGAAATTTGTATTACCACACCACCGTCACAAAATGGTAAGGTAAACCCTGTAATTTTGGCAGCAGCTAAAATTGCAGGCGTTGACAGAATATTTAAAGTAGGCGGTGCCCAAGCAGTAGCCGCTTTGGCATACGGCACCGAAACTGTACCCAAGGTAGATAAAATAGTAGGCCCCGGCAACGCCTTTGTAGCCGAAGCCAAGCGTCAGGTTTTCGGTATGGTATCAATAGATATGATTGCAGGACCAAGTGAAATTTTGGTAATAGCCGACGCAAAAAGCAATCCTGCCTTTGTTGCGGCAGACCTTTTATCCCAAGCCGAGCATGACAAAATGGCAAGTGCAGTTTTAGTTACCGACAGTTATGACTTGGCAGAAAAGGTACAAGCAGAAATCGAGCGTCAGCTAAAGCTTTTGCCACGCGAGGAAATCGCCCGTACATCCATTGATAACAACGGAAAAATAATTGTAGCTAAAAATATTGATGATGTAATAGAGGTTTCAAACGAAATTGCCCCCGAACATCTTGAACTTTGCGTTGACAATCCCTTTGACTATCTCGATAAGATTAAGAACGCAGGCAGTATATTTATGGGACGCTATTGTCCCGAAGCGTTAGGTGATTATTTTGCAGGTCCTAACCACACTTTGCCCACTTCGGGAACTGCACGTTTCTCAAGTCCGTTATCGGTAGACGACTTTGTAAAAAAATCGCAATATACTTATTATACTAAAGATGCCCTTGAGCGTGTAGCTGAGGATGTCGCTTTCTTTGCAGAAAAGGAAGGTCTCTCAGCCCACGCAAGAAGTGCTACAATAAGATTTGAAAGTGAGCAAAAATGAGCAGCTTTTTAAATGACAGAT
>JAZNBP010000171.1:0-20913 GCA_045587085.1 Acutalibacteraceae bacterium
AGAAAAAAGGAAGCAAAGCAAAAGCGAACTTGATGAAATAAAAGAATAAGGGAGATACCTGAATACACAAAGACGCAGACGAAAATTCACCTGCGGCTTTGCTATGCCTTTATCCTTCGAAGTTTTCATACTCCGACATAAAGCAAAATAGCCCGAACATCTTACCAACGGTAAAGAGGTTCAAGCTATTAAGACTTGGTGCACCTGACAGGACTTGAACCTGCAAGTCTTGCGACATACGGACCTGAACCGTACGCGTTTGCCAGTTTCGCCACAGGTGCGTTTATATAGTTTTAAAACTGCCTTTAAATTATATCACAAAGACAAATAAAGTCAAGTAATATCTTTTTTAACTGCAAAAAAAGTATTACTTACTAATCACGCATTAAAAAAACCGTTGCGGCATATTGTTTAATACTATATGTTTGGGGTGTTTTTATTGAAAAAATTGTTATCTTTGATTTTATGTCTTTGTATTTTTTCTGTGAGCGTTTCGGCAAAAACTGTTTCGAGTGAATGTGAGATTGACGATATTGATGTGCCGCTATCTGCAGTGAAAACCAACGCTGCAATAGGTACAGTGCTTGATATTAAGGCAAAATCTGCAATTTTAATGGAGCCTAACACTAGTAAAGTTCTATACGAACAAAATGCGGATGAAAGGCTTTCTCCGGCATCTATTACAAAGGTGATGTCCTTGCTTCTTGTTATGGAGGCGATAGACCGAGGTGATATCACCACTGAAACCTTAGTTACTGCCTCCTCTCACGCTGCAAGTATGGGTGGCTCCCAAATATGGTTGGAAGAGGGGGAGACCATGACGGTTGACGATTTATTAAAGGCTACCGTTATAGCTTCGGCAAATGATGCTTGTGTAGCACTCGGTGAGCATATAGCGGGCAGTGAGGAGGGCTTTGTGGCGATGATGAATGAAAAAGCCAAAAGCCTTGGTATGAACAACACAACCTTTAAAAACTGCACAGGACTTGATGCCGAAGGGCATTTGACCTCGGCTTATGATGTGGCTATTATGTCTAGTGAATTGATTAAGCACGATTTAATTAAGAAGTATTCTACAGTTTGGATGGACAGTCTCAGAGACGGAGAAAGCGAGCTTGTAAATACAAACAAGCTGATTAGATTTTATAACGGTGCTACAGGGCTTAAAACGGGCACTACAAGTATAGCAAAGTATTGTTTATCAGCTACGGCAGAGAGGGACGGGTTAGAATTAGTAGCTGTAGTCCTTGCGGGGCAGACAAGTAACGACAGATTTGAGGGTGCAAAGAAGCTCCTTGATTACGGTTTTGTTAATTATAGCTTCAGCAGGATTAAGGCAGAGCTTTCAAAGGGGGAGCTTCCTCTTAAAAATGGCGTCCAAAAGCAAATTAAAATTAAAACAAACGGTTATGTCGACGTCTTGCTTACAAAATCGCAGAGTGGTGAAATTAAGAGAATCGAAAAATATAATGAGGGAATTACAGCCCCAGTCAAAAAAGGTGATGTGCTCGGCTACGTGCACGTATACGCATCCGATAAGGAAGTGGGGAAAATTAAAATTATTGCAGCAGAGAAGGTCGAAAAGCTTAATGTTTGGATATCAATGTGTCGAATTTTGAAAGGAATTTTTAAAATTTGAAAAACTTTTCAGATATTATAATATTTATCTTGAAAAAAGACGCAAAGTATTGTAAAATAGAATTAGCGAAAACGGAGGTATTAAAATGGCAGTTAAGTTCAACTATTCCTATGCTAAGGATTTTATTCGTGATAACGACCTTAAAGGTCTTGAAAATCAAGTGCTTGCAGCACATAATACTGTAAACAACAAGGACGGTTTGGGCAACGATTTCTTAGGTTGGGTTTCGCTTCCTTATGATTATGACAAGGAAGAGTTTTCCCGCATTAAGAAAGCGGCTGAAAAGATTCGCCAAGATACAGATGTTTTAATTGTTATCGGTATCGGCGGTTCTTATCTTGGTGCTCGTGCCGCCATTGAATTTTTAAAGGGACCTTATTATAACAATTTGCGTGACGGTGTTCCCGAAATTTATTTTGCAGGCAACAGTATAAGCGGTTCTTATTTAGCCGATATGCTCAAGCTTTGCGAGGGTAAGCGAGTATCTATTAACATTATCTCTAAGTCAGGCACCACAACCGAGCCTGCGGTAGCTTTCAGAGTATTCCGCAAGTATTTAGAGGAGCAATACGGCGAAAAAGAAGCAGCCCAGCGTATTTACTGTACCACCGATAGGGCGAGAGGCACACTCAAGGCATTAGCCGATGAAAAGGGCTATGAGTGCTTTGTAGTACCTGATGATGTTGGCGGCAGATTTTCTGTGCTTACAGCAGTAGGTCTTTTGCCTATTGCGGCAGCAGGTGCCGATATTGACGCTTTGATGAAGGGTGCACAGGTTGCGGCCGAAAAATTCAATGTAAGCGATATGTACAAAAACGATTGCTATACCTATGCAGCACTCAGAAATGCTTTCTACAGAAAGGGCAAATCAGTAGAGCTTCTTGTTTCCTATGAACCACGCTTTACTATGATGGCTGAATGGTTTAAGCAATTATTCGGCGAGAGTGAGGGTAAGGACAACAAAGGTCTTTTCCCGGCATCGGTTACTTTTTCTACCGACCTTCACTCTATGGGACAGTTTGTTCAGGACGGTGCCCGCTTAATGTTTGAAACTGTAGTTACCTTTGGCAGCACCGATAAGGATGTTGTAATCGAAAAAGAGGATAACGACGGTGACGGACTTAATTTCTTAGCAGGCAAAACAATGTCCTTTGTAAACGAAAAAGCGTTTGAGGGTACAGTTCTTGCTCATACAGACGGCGGGGTTCCCAATCTTGTAATTAACGTTGATAAGCCTGATGAGGAAAACCTTGGCGAACTTATTTACTTCTTTGAAAAGGCTTGTGCAATATCTGGTTATATGCTTGGTGTTAATCCCTTTGACCAACCCGGTGTTGAAAGCTATAAAAAGAATATGTTTGCACTTTTGGGCAAGCCCGGATACGAGGCTCAAAAAGCAGAGCTTGAAAAGAGACTTGGCAAATAAAAATTACTGCCTTTGGGCAGAGAAAATAAAAAGGAGCTGATTTTAATGATTAAACTCATTATTGGAAAGAAAGGTTCAGGCAAGACAAAGAAATTGGTAGACTTAGTAAACGAAGCTGCTGAAAAGAGTCTTGGCAATGTTGTTTGCATAGAAAAGGGCGACACATTAACCTATTCTGTTACACATAAAGCTCGCCTTATTGATGCTGATGCTTTTGCAATCAGTGGTTATGGTGAGTACTATGGTTTACTTTCAGGAATAAAGGCCGGCAATCACGATGTTACACACATTTTCGGTGATGCAACACTCAGAATCGGCACTCGTGATTATGAGGAGCTTATCGCTTTCTTAGAGAGAATTTCTAAGATTGATGATGTTGAGTTCTTGTTTACAGTTTCTGCTGATAAGGACGAATTACCCAAGAAGTTATTTGATATTGCAGAAATTGTATAATAGTGGCAATTTAAAAGCTTCCAAACCGAATGGTTTGGAAGCTTTTTTAATATCATTTTTTCGTTTTTCTAAGCTTTTCGATTTTGTCACGAAGGGTTGCGGCAAGCTCAAATTCAAGCAGCTTTGCGGCTTGCTTCATTTCATAGGTGAGACGTTTAATTTCAGCTTCACGCTCTACCTTTGAAAGCTTGCTGATAGGCTTTTCCTTATCAACCTTAGTACCAATTTCAATTATATCGTGAACATCCTTTATAATGGTTTTAGGTGTTATGCCGTTTTCTTCGTTATACCTTTGCTGAATTGTACGGCGACGCTCGGTCTCGGTTATTGCACGTTCCATAGAACGGGTTACGCTGTCGGCGTACATTATAACCTCACCCTCGGCATTACGGGCAGCTCTGCCTATTGTCTGCACAAGTGAGGTTTCACTTCTAAGGAAGCCCTCCTTGTCAGCGTCGAGTATAGCCACTAAGGATACTTCGGGAATATCAAGTCCCTCACGCAAAAGATTTATGCCTACAAGCACATCAAATTCACCTAGTCGCAAATCGCGGATAATTTCCATACGCTCTATAGTATCTATATCGTAGTGCATATAGCGTACCTTTATATTAAGGTTTTCTAAATATTCGGTTAAATCCTCAGCCATTTTTTTGGTAAGTGTTGTTATAAGCACACGCTCTTTACGGGCAACTCTTATGCCTATTTCACCCACCAAATCGTCAATTTGACCTTCTGTTGGGCGAACAGAAATTTTCGGGTCTAAAAGACCGGTAGGTCTAATAACCTGCTCAACAATTTGGGCAGAATGCTCCTTTTCAAACTCCTGCGGAGTAGCCGAAACAAAAATCGCCTGATTTACGTGGGAATAGAATTCCCCAAAATTAAGAGGTCGGTTATCAAAAGCAGACGGAAGCCTGAAGCCGTATTCGACAAGGTTTTCCTTTCTTGCTCTGTCACCGCCGTACATACCGCGTACCTGCGGAAGTGTTACGTGCGATTCATCCACAAAAATTAAGAAGTCATCAGGGAAATAATCAAGCAGGGTAGAGGGGGTACTGCCTTTTGGACGGCGAGCCATAACTCGTGAATAGTTTTCAATACCCTTACAGGTGCCGATTTCACGCAGCATTTCAATATCATATTCGGTGCGTTGGCGAATTCGTTGGGCTTCTATCAGCTTTTCGTTATCAATAAAAAATTTCACACGTTCCTCCATTTCGTCCTTGATTTCGGCAAGAGCCTCTTCCAGCTTATCCTGAGGAACTATATAGTGCGAGGCAGGGTAGATAGCGGTGTGGTTTAAAAAAGCCTTAACTTCGCCCGTCAGGGTGTTGATTTCGGATATTCTGTCAATTTCGTCACCGAAAAACTCAACCCTTATAGCATTTTCCATTGAGTATGCGGGGAAAATTTCAACCGTGTCGCCACGCACGCGGAACTTGTTTCTTACAAAGTTTATATCGTTACGTTCGTACTGCAGGTCAACAAGCTTTGCAATCAGCTCGTCACGGCTTTTTTCCATACCCGTTCTTAAGGAGATAACCATATTTCGGTAGTCAATAGGATTACCGAGTGAGTATATGCAAGAAACTGACGCTACTATGATAACATCTCGCCGTTCACTTAAAGCACAGGTTGCACTATGGCGGAGCTTGTC
Organism: Acutalibacteraceae bacterium; assembly: GCA_045587085.1. GTDB lineage: Bacteria > Bacillota > Clostridia > Oscillospirales > Acutalibacteraceae > UBA737. Next base: position 5,179 of record JAZNBP010000171.1, read on the forward strand.
GATTTCATCATTGATAGCAGAGTCCTTTTCAATATAAGTATCAGTACCCGGAATGTAAGCTTCGGGCTGATAGTAGTCATAATAAGATACAAAATATTCCACCGCATTCTCAGGGAAGAATTCTTTAAACTCGGTACAAAGTTGTGCGGCAAGAGTTTTATTGTGAGCGAGAACGAGTGTAGGTCTATTTACTTTTTCGATAATATTAGCCATTGTGAAGGTCTTACCACTACCCGTAACACCGAGCAGTGTTTGTTCCTTAAAGCCTTTATTTATACCGCTTACAAGCTTTTCTATCGCTTCAGGTTGGTCACCTGTCGGCTGATAGCTTGAATGTAAAATAAATTTATCCATTGTGTTCTCACCTCACAAACTAAAAGTATTTTTATTATTATAACACAAAAATTGAAATATTCAAATAAAAATAACCCAAATCCGCATTACACGAATTTAGGTTATAAATTTATTTGGTTAATACAATCACATTATAGTGTTTCCAAAAAACGAATGATTTTATTTGCTAAAATTTTGTGACCTACATCATTTGGGTGAAGTCCGTCAGGAATAAAGGCTTCTTTTACTGCAGGAATATTGGGTTGCAGGTTAGAAGTTGCAAACAAATCGAGTACGGGGAATGAGTAATACTCTGCCACCTCGCGGATAGCATTGACATATTCTTTTAGCGGTTTATATCCATAGGTACGGGTAACCTTACCGTTATCCTCGTTTTCTCTATGCAAGGGGGTAAGAATTACTACGGGAACACCTAAATATTTTTCTGTGAGATAGGTGTAGAGTGTATGTAGTCCGCCATAAAAGGTCATTGGGGTGCGGTCAGAAAAGCTGCCAAACGGTGCATCGCCATGGTCATAGTCATTAGTTCCGCCGAACACAACGATACAGTCAGCATCGGCTTGCATTTTTTGTGCACGCATATAAAAATCGTAATCCTCAGATTTTTCAGGGTTAAAAGCATGTTGGTATGCAATTCGCGTACCACCGACACCATAGTTTACACAGTTTGCACCTGTTTGCTCGGCAATAAGGTTGGTAAATCGATTTGATATATCGCTTGCTCCGTAGCCTTCGGTTATGCTGTCCCCTAAGAATAAGATAGTTTTATTTTTTAGTTCCATTTGATTTTCCTCTAATTATATGTACACATCTAAAACTGTAACTTTAATGTGTACTTAGAAAAACACCCTAAGCTTAATGCTTAGGGTATTTATTATTATTTATTAAAAGCTTTTTTAGAAGTTACAACTGCAACTGCAGCAGATACGATAAGCATAAGACTTAAGATTGCAATTACAATGTAGTTAACTTCAACGCCGGTAACAGGGGAAAGGGTTTCGTTATCGGAAATGTTGAACTTAATATCAACGCCCTTGAAGTTTTCTGAAACATAAAGCACATCGACAAGAGGCTTAATTGTAACATTTAAAATGGTACCGTCCTTGGCAACAATTTTACCGCCTTCAATAGTGTAATCTTTACCTTCAACCGCATCAGTGCCGTCTGACTTTTTGATAGAAATAATCTCGAAATCTTTGCCGATTTCAGCTTCTTCCATATCAGGAGTGTAGAAATTCCAACCGATGAATTCAAGCTTGCTCTCACCGGGGATAAGTTCTAACGTGTCACCCTCTTTAACAGAAACATGCTCAACTGTTTGTGAGCTTTCACCGGTGCTTGTTCGGTTGATGTAAACATCGTTATACTTAACACCACCGGGGCTTACAACTGCCATTGCGGATACAGAGAAGCCCATAACTAAAACTAAGGTTAAAAGAATAGCTAATATTTTTTTCATAATTAACTCCTCCAAAAAACTATAAATTTACTAAAATATTATATCATTTAAAAATGTATTTGTAAAGAATTTTTTTGAAATTAACCTACTTTTTGGTAAAAAAGCGAAATTACGGTATCAAAGGTTTTTTGAGTATCAAGTGTAAGTTCGGCAAAACCGTCGTCACCTATTGTATATTCACCGTTAAGCTTTGCAACATCAAGTTTTATGTTTGAAGAATTTTTTACGGCACAGCTCGCCAAAAAAGTGATTTTAGCGGGGTCGATATCGGTAATTGAATTGTCTATGATTTTGTTATAAATCTTAATGGGGAAGGTTATATCTTCCTTTGTTTTTGAGAATGCAACGGCAGAGTATTGTTTAAGATAGTCTATCTGTCGCTCCATTCTGAGATATGCCGCGTTTATATCGGTTTTGTTTCGTGCTCTGAGATACGCTTCGATATTGGCTTCGGTAATCTTATAGGGAAAACCTTTTGCTGTAGTATCGGTACGGTTTGAGTAACTGATTTTTAATGCTTCATTTGGTTTTACAGTAAGTGTTCCAACTGCATTATGAATATTTTTAAGCGAACGGTAATCTATTGCAAAATAGGAGCTTATAGGCATTCCGTAAAGCAAACGCGAAACGGAACGGATAACATTTTCACAGCTTTTTTCTTTGCCGTCTCCGTAAGCAAAGGCAAGACAAATCTGAGTTTTTTTAACCCCCGAATATGAACCTGATTTTGAGTAAATATCAACCTCGGCAATGGTATCACGAGGTATAGCAAGTGCAGAGACTTTTCCTGTGGCGGTATCGATTACAAGAAGGTAAAGCGCATCGGTCTGACCGGCTTTTCCAATTCCCGCTGACGGACCCGTACCATCTTTATAGTAGTCAATACCCATGCAAAGCACTGAGGTGATATTTTCGTTATATTTATATTTATTACCTTTATAGATAACGGTGTTGTCATCCTCAATTTGCACTTCAATGCCTTTATCAGGCTTTAGCACGACATCCTTATTAAGCAAACGGCTTCTGCCTATCAGCCAAAGGGTGTAAAAGCTACCTACTAAGAGTATTACAATACTTAAGAGAACAGCCAAAATTATTATGATGATTTTTTGCCATTTTTTAAGCTTTTTTTTAGATTTTGTTTCGCTGTCGATAGGAAAATCGTCCTTGGCTGAGGGCGATTCTATATTGCTGTCAGAGAAATTAAAATTTTCATCATTTTGTGAGTTGGTCATTAATCAAAACTCCCTGTACTAAATATCTGTAGTTATCGTTTGTAATGCAGGTGCTAAGGGTTATAATTTTGCTGTCCTTTGTAAGTACGGTTTCAGCATCAATATTTTTCATTGTGGTAATGGGGTTAAGTGTCATTTTGAAATATTCCTCGCGGATTTTCTCATCTGCAAAGTTAAAGGAATTAAGTATATGTCGGTTATCGTACCTATAAGCGGCATAAATCTTGTATGTTAAAATATGTCCTTCGGTATATACATAAATTAAGTTATTTGTTTTGAAAAATTCGGGGTCACGGTAACTGTGCAAGCTTCCAAACATAGAGTCATTTTTCATGTTGTGCCCGTAAAGAATGGTGTTTGGGTCGGAAAAATCCTTTGAGTTGAGCCTTTGAGAATATATAGAACCGGACCTTAAATATTTGTTATCAAGACCGTGGTTGATATAAAAGTTTTCTACCTTGTCGTCTCCGCTTTGTAAAACAGGATAATCAACAAGTGTGCCGGGCACAGTAATCCAAGCGTAAATGTCGGCATTTTGCTTTTTGAGTTCCTTGAAATTTTTGGGATTATCGGGCAGACTTTCGCCGTTTTCTATAGTGATTTCAGGTTTTTTTGCAACCTCATTTTTTTCGGGCAAAAGCACAGTTCTTGGCAAAAGGTAGGCTAAAAGCAGTATTAAAGAAACCAAAAACACTGCAATTGCAGTAAAAAATATAATCTTAGCTTTTTTGTTATTCATAAAAGCTCCTTATTCAGAATTTATTGTAAATTTCTTCAGCTATTTTAAAAAGATGTGTACTTTCATCATTATTAAAGCTTTTAAGTCTTTTATATGACGGATTTCCCCAAACATTGAAAAACTTTGGACCTATCCAAAAACCGTAGCGTGTGGGATTAAAAATACCGCTTAATATTGAAAGTGAAGCTTTGCGCGGTTTCATAAAAATAATTTTCATCGGGTGCTTTATAATAGCAAAAATAAGTTTTGGATAGTGGGCGGTAATATTAGTAAAGGTTATTCCGGGGTGTGTAATTGCAAGCGTGTCGGTTTCCTTAAACAACTCATAAAGAGAAAACATAAGCCAGCGTTTTGCGTTTCCGTAAGCAAGACTTGATTTTTTTATGTTGCGAAAATCAATATTGTTTATATCAGAACGGGAATAGTTATGTGCAATACTCCCGACAGCCACAATTCTGCCACCGTTTTTTGAAACTGTTTCTTTAAGCTTATGCGCAAGATAATAGGGTGAAATAAAATTAATTTGAAAGACATTGTCGAATCCCGTTTCACATAAATGGCGCGGAATATGATAAGCACCTGCGTTAAGAAGCAGATAATCGATATTTTCGCTTTCAAGGTATGATGCCGCAGCTTTTACAGTACATATATCCTCTAAATCAAGGGTAAATAATTTTATTTCGGCATCCTTAAAGTCGCCGAGAAGCTGTGATTTTAGCGCATGAGATTTTTCATAATTGCGGTCAAGCAAAATAAGGTGCGCGTTAAGGGATAACAGATGTCGGCAAAGCTCTTTCCCGATACCGCCCGTAGCACCGCTTACAGCAACCTTTTTACCTTTTAGCGAACAAAAATTTCTTTTAAAATATTTATTATAATTCATAAAAATATGATAGCACATATTTTAAAAATTTTCAATAGTAGCAATTTGCTTAGCCAATTATTCCTTGACAAGGAAAGGAAAATCAAATATAATAGTAGTGTTTTAAAAAAGCTTATATGCAGACGTATCGAAGTGGTCATAACGGACATGACTCGAAATCATGATGCCCCCTGAGGGACGAGGGTTCGAATCCCTCCGTCTGCGCCAAAATAAAACACCTTTGTCTATTGAACAAAGGTGTTTTTGTTATTTTTTAAGAATTTTCTTTTTTCTTTTTATTAAGGAAAGAAAGGGCTACAACCGAGACAATAAATGTGAATATTCCTATCGGGATACAGTAAGCAGCTATAGTCTGCAAAGTATCGAGCTTTGGAGTAGCTGATTCGATATCTTCGTTTGTTTTATAAGATACTGCGGTATAGAACGGTTCTTTTGCATAAGAGGTTTCAATACCCTTAATTCTGACTGTCCATTCACCTGCAATCGGGTTTTCGATGACAAGGTTAGACGGAATTTTTGTTTCGTCAATCTTAGCACCGGGATAATTTTCATCAACCTTTTTGCCGTTAGGGTCAACAATTATTGTTTTTAAGAAGGAACCGGGGTAGTATGTGGTAACATCAAGGCTTCCGTAACGCATACCTTTTTCTATTGTAAAGGTGGTTTTTTTGCTGGTTTCGCCTTCAGCTACGGCACCTTCTGTTTCGGCTAAAACGGTGGAATCTATTGACTTTTGATTATGAATAAAGCTACCAACGATACTAACTATTGAATTTGTATTAGCATATTGATATTCACCGTTTGCGGCATCTGCAATATCAATAAGAACTTGTTCCTGCACATCGCTACCAAAGCCGATAGTATGTATGGTAATGCCTTTTTCTGCGGCATCCTCGGCTTTGCTAACCGCATTGGAGGAATCCTGACCGTCGGTCATAAGAACGATAACCTTATTTTCGGCTTTGACGGCTTCGAGTTGGTCGATTGCGGCTTCAAGACCGCTTGCAATATTTGTACCGCCGCCGCTTTCGTAAAGGGCAACGCAGTCCTTCAAAAACTCATAATCGATATGTGGGAAAGCTACATTTTCGGCACTGCTTTCAAATCTGACTAAGCCTATTCCCAAAGTACCGCCATAGTTATTGGATTGCTGTGCGGTGGTTTCTATAACGATTTTAGCAGCTTCCTTTGCGGCATCTATCTTACTTTCGCCCGATTCAAGCGAGCTTGCCATTGAACCCGAGGTATCGCAGACCAAAATCATTGCAGAATCAAACTTTTTGGGTATTTCCATAGTTGAGACGGGTTTTACCTTTCTATATTCAGGGGGCACAATGCCTTCTTCAAACAAGGTAAGGTCAAGTAGGGTAAAGTCGAATTCGGCTTCCAAGCTACCAAACTTTTTAAAAATACCGTTTCCTTCTGCCTTTACTTTTGCATAAACACCTATAATTTGGGCATAGCCACGAATATAAAATTCTAAGTTTGTGTCCTTTTTTAGTTTAAATTTTTCCGTCAGCGAAGCCGCGGCTTCAATATTACATTTGGCTTCTGCACCGACTCTTATTGCTGAAACTTCGCACATATTTACACCCAAAAGGTAGAAAAGTGCACTACAACCTAAGTGAGCGTCGGTTTGTGCTTCGAATTTGAAATCCACATTCCAGTTAAGACCGTTATTTTCGGCTTCGGGGAAGGAATCAACATAAGGATATGATTCAAACAAAAGGCTTACTTCACCGTCTTTAACAATGCTTAAACCATTGTTAAAGCTTTTTGTATAGTCGAAACCTGCAGTTAAAGAAAGTTCGATGCTGCCTGACCAATCCAAAAATACCATAAGGTAAAGTGAGGGAACAATTTTTTCTTTTGATACTTCAAATGCGGCTTTTGTCAAGGTTATAGGTGTAATGCCTTGGAATTCGAAAATTGCTATCGGGAATCGTTTTTCACTGAGACCTTCAACGGTGAAAAAGAAATAGTCTTCCTCTTCGGGGTCTTTTGAAAAGTCGCCTGAAACACCGCCAGTGACATTTATAGCGGAAACGATATCGCCACTAAGACCAAAATACAGTTCATTGATATCATACTTACTTTCCATATCACAAACCATATGTGCCATTAAATTTTTAACACCAAATTCGCCAGTGATAGCAAGGCTTTTATCAAGTGAAGTGCCTTTGATTTTTTCTTCCTTCATAGTGTAATTAATTTTTACAATTAAATCTCTCGGGTCGGTAGATGCCTTGTCGGCACAATTTTGCACTTTTGGAGCAGAGCTGTTTGAAAGGTTAACAATTTCAGCGTCTAAAGAATATTCTTGACTTACATTTTCAATTTCTACGGCAGAATCACCGAAACTGGCCGAAACACCGTTTGCAAAATATGCACTTTTAAGGTTTTCCTCTGACAAGGTTTCGGAAGCATAAACTTCGAGTGAAGAGAAAACATCCTCAAAATAAGGTTCATCAAGTTCGAGAATGGTGTTGCCATCTTCTGAGTATTTATTCTTTACAACAAATACTCTATCGCCGCCAAATTTTGAATTTTCGGTTGCAGGCAGGAAGATATGCTCGCCTGCATTAACATCTGTTAAAGCACTATCGGCAGCGGGGTCCAATGCCACCTTATAGAAAAGCTCGTTATTATAGTCATAGCTTTGTGAAATGTCGGTTATAGAGCCGTTGATAATCTCTGCCTGCTCTTTTGAAAGGGATACTACATCCTCGTTAAGAGAGGCAGTGTTTTCCTTACCATCGCGGTCGTATTGGTCAAGCGGGGAAACAAAGCTACCGTTATCACCCTGCTTATCGTTGGAGGCTGTACCCTTAGAATTGGCGGGCTTGTACATTATTGCAATACAGCTACCGAATGCGGTGGAAAGTATTGAAAGAACAAGTAATACTACAAGTATAATATTAAAAATCTTTTTAGCAGAAAAATTATTCTTCATTTTTAACGTCCCCCTTAATCTTTTTGGAAACAATAACAGTGCCTATTATTGTAACTGCAATAGCCAAAACCGCAAATATTGCAGGAATTAAAAAGCCTATACTGCCCAAATCGTTTGATAAAATCTGATTTGAAGGGTCAGCTAGTTCTGAAAACCACGAAATTATAAGTCTTGAAAGGGGAACATAAGCCCCGATATAAACCGAAGCGGTAACAGATGTGATTACAAATAGTGTATGAAATGCGTTAAAGCCTTTTTTTAGTATGTAAGAGATAAGTGAAAGCAATGCGAAAGCAGGTGCTGAATATACGAAAAGCAACCCACCCATACCAAAGGCGATTGAAATGAGTGAAGGGTTATATATACCTACACCGCTTACAGAGGCGGTCATAAAATGTTCAATAGACAGTTTAAATGCAGTTTCATCAGACTTTAAGAAATTAATCGATACAAGGTCCAATTTAAAAGCAAGTAAAAGTAACACTGAAGTTATTGCATATACCAAAACAAGCAAAGAGCATACCACAAAATTTTTCTTAATTTTTTCATAATCTACTTCTTTTTTTACTTTTTTAGGGGCAGTATTTACCTTGTTATTTGGAATACTTTGCGAAGGCTCACCCGTAGCCTTTCCGCAGACACCGCAAAACTGACTTCCGTCGGGAAGCTGTGCACCGCAATTACCACAAAACATAATTACTCTCCTTTTAAGTTTTATTTTACTAATTGTAACACATAATTTTGAGTTTTTCAAGGATAATGCTCGTAATAATATAGGGCGGATATTCACATCCGCCCTATATTATTACTTTGATTATCTGTTTAAGTTACTGTTTTACAAATACTAATCCAACAGGAATTTCTGCGGTATTGATGCCGGTATTGGTGCTGGAAATTACAGTAAGTTGTGTTTCACTTGTTTTGCGTAAAATAAATGAAACAACAGGGGTTATGTTTTCTAATGTTATGGTAATGGTGTCTTCGTTTTCTTCCCAAACACATCGCGTGAAGGTGGTTAGATACCAATCGGAATGATACGATTTATCATTATAAATAATTTTTCCGTTACTTACAACGCAAGAACTTGCGTTTGAATAGCAGACACTACTGCTATAATGTTCTTTATCTTTACCCAATATGAATTCTGAAAGAATTTCACCCTGCTCACTTGTGCCGGATTTAACAGTACGTGCTACCCAATCACCTGCCATAAAGGTAGTAAGCATTTCCGCTCTTGAGCAAACAGAGCATTTGCCGTTTTTGTAACTATGTGGCAATGCGTTTGCGGCAATATAGTTACATTTTGTACACATCTTTGGTGTAGTGCAAGATACAACAGTATAATCGTGCTGACAAGAACTAGAGTTTGGTGTGTCTGGATCAGTTGATGTTGTAGGCTTTTCTGTAGATACTTGATTGCCCTTTTCAGGTGTAGGTATGGGTATATTTGATATCGGTTCCTTATCTTTGCCAGGTGTTGTTGTAGGTTTTTTCGTAGGTGTTTGTGTGGCCTCGGTAGAGCCGTCTGTTGGTTCTTTCGTGTTGCCGGAGTTGTTTGTTGGCTTTTTAGTGTTGTCAGTGGTGGTTTGGCCGGAGGTAGAACTGTGGTCGGAGTTCTTTGTGTTGGTTTTACCGCAAGCAGAAAGGCTCAGCAGCATAACGAACACAAGAAGCAAGGATAAAGCTTTTTTCATTTTCGTTTCCTTCCTTTTGTTTTTTATCGTTCTAAAGTTGGAAATGGTTGCACTTTAATTTTATTAATTATACCACATAATTTTATTTTATTCAACAAATTTAATTTTCTTAAAAAATGTCGAAGATAATCAGGGGACGGTTCTGTGTTTGACATGTTTTTTACTTAAAAACAGCAAGAGTAAACTTCTGATCTACGATATAAAATTAAGACGGTGTTATGCCGTCTTTTTTGTTTGTAGAGGATGGCGATTTTTCGACGCACCGATATTTTAAATAAAATAAGCGGGATGTCGGCGAGCACCATCCCCTACAAAGACACAGAATTGTTGCCTTGTGTTACAGCGATATACCGTCGGTGCGATATAAGACTTCGTCTTGCGATATACCCTTCGGGAGTCAGTGGGGAATTTATATAATATAAGTTGTCGGGGAATGTCCATATTTACTTGTATTATTATTACACTGCCGGAAGGGAGATGACTATGAAAGAGAACGACAAGCTGCTTTATAAAACCTTAAAAACGCTTTTAAATGAAAGGCTGTCCGAAGCAGAGGCAGAAGCGCTTAAAGCTGAGGGGTTTGAAGTTAAAAACCCTACTCGTAAAACGGCTGTGATGATAGCACTTTACAAAAAAGCGTCCGAGGGAGAGCTTTCGGCTATAAAGGAGTTACGCTCTATAGTCAGCGAAAAAAATGACGAAAAGCCGCAGCAAAACGGCAAGGCGGTGATAATTATTGACGACATCAGAGATTAAGATGTCGCAAATAGTGGGCGGTGGCTATGACGAATTTTGGAACTGCAAAAAGCGTTACCGAATTCTAAAAGGCGGAAAGGGCTCTAAAAAAAGTGCCACTACGGCACTTAACTTTATATACAGGCTAATGAGAGAAAAGGGAAGTAATTTACTTGTTGTAAGGCAGGTTTATGCAACCCACCGAGACTCGACCTTTGCACAGCTTAAATGGGCACAGGAAAGGCTAGGGGTATCTTCTCTTTGGAATAATACCGTATCACCCTTAGAAATGGTCTACAAGCCGACGGGACAAAAAATTATTTTCCGTGGCTTTGATGACGTTTTGAAGCTGGCATCCACCACAGTGCCATGCGGATATTTAAATTATGTCTGGATAGAGGAGGGCTTTGAAATTGCAAGCGAAGCCGATTTTGACAAATTGGACCTTTCCGTACCGCGCGGCAAAATACCGCCGCCGCTTTACAAGCAAACCACAATTACCTTTAACCCTTGGAGTGAGGGACATTGGCTTAAAAAACGTTTTTTTGATAACAAATCACAGCTTATCGCTACCTTTTCGACTAATTATCTGATAAACGAATTCTTAGATTCTACCGACCGTGAGGTATTTGAGCGTATGAAGCGGGATAATCCCCGCAAATATGCGGTTGCAGGACTTGGCGATTGGGGTATTTCCGAGGGCCTTGTGTATGAAAATTGGCAGATAGGTAAGCCTGAAATCTTGGATGGTGACCAATACAAGTGGAAAAGCTTTTTCGGGCTTGATTACGGCTATACAAATGACCCGACTGCGTTTATTGGCTTTATGGCAAATCCTATAGATAAAAAGCTTTATATTTTTACCGAATTTTATGAGAGGAAAATGCTCAACTGTGATATTGCAGAAAGAATAAAGGAAATGGGCTTTTCCAAGGAAAAAATAAGAGCCGACGCAGCAGAGCCGAAATCCAATGAGGATTTAAGACGTATGGGTATTTCAAGAATTTGCCCTTCTGTCAAAGGCAGGGACAGTATTTTAAACGGAATATCAGCCATAAGCGAGTATGAAATAACGGTGGACAAGACCTGTATTAATACCATAAAGGAGCTGTCCTCATATATTTATGGCGACAATACCAACGAGCGTGGACAAAGAATGCCTAAGGATACGGATAATCATTTATGCGACGCTTTAAGATACGCATTTTTTGATGTTAAATATTTTCATCCTATAAAGGACGCTAATATTTCAGAGAATTCACAAATATCAGGAAACGATTTAAGTGGAGGTTGGAGTGTATGATAATGTATATCGGCTTAATTTCAATTATTACATTTTTTACGGGCTTTTTACTAGGCAGCCAAAAACCTAAATCCTGCAAGGAAAAAAGCAGAATTAAAATTGAAACGGTTGCAGATGAGCTAAAACGCGAATACGAAAACTTTTTAAGCTATGACGGCACAGAACAAAACTAAATTTATAAGGAGATACTATGACAGAAAATTTGAAAACAGATATTAATGAGGCTACCACACCCCAAAATATTGTTATCCCTGTTAAGTTCAACAAGGAAATTAAGGAGCTTTCTTTAGAGGAGGCAACCCTCTTAGCACAAAAGGGTATGAAGCTTGACCTTATAGCGAATGAGCTTGAATTACTTAAAAATATGAGTATGCAAGAGGGTAAAAGCGTGCCGCAATTTTTAAAAGAGCTGCAGCATAACAAAAGCTTACAGCAAAGGGAAAATCTAATGGAAAAGTGTTCAGGTGACGAGGAATTGGTTGAAAAAATCATTTCCTTAAACAAGGTGTCAGACGATGTATCAGGTCTTGATGAAGTAAAGAAATACTTTGAGAACATTAAAACGGAAGAGGATTTACCTGAAGCCGTGGTTGAAGCTGCAAGGCTCAAGGGTACATTTTTGCTTGACGAATATTTGCGTTATTTTTTAATGCAGAAAAGGCGACAGGAAAAAAGTATTAAAAATCAGCAAAAAACCGAGAATTTAAGTCTTGGTTCACAGTTAAACCGAAGTCGCCCTACTTCAGTTGAAAGTGAAGAATTTATAAAGGGACTTTGGAAATAAAATTTAAGGAGAAAAAATTATGTCTATTAATTCAATTGAAAATGTAACAAGATACTCAGATGAGCTTGACAAGGTTTTTCAGCAAAAGAGTGCAGTTGGCTTCTTTTGTGACAATGCCTTAGCTACCAAATTTGTAGGTGCAAAGACCGTTATTATCCCCGATATTGAGTTCGAGGGACTTTCCGATTATGACCGCGAGCAGGGCTTTGCAAGAGGTGCTATCAACGTAGCAAACTCCTCATACACAATGTCTATGGACAGAGCACGCTCTTTACAGATTGACCGCGAGGATATGGATGAAAGCGGTATTGCTAATCTTGCCGGCAAGATTTTGGGCGAATACGTAAGAACAAAGGTGGTGCCTGAGTGTGACGCTTATGTTCTTTCTAAGCTATCAAGCATTGCGAAGTCTCGCTCTAACACCTTAAACGGCAACACAGAGAAGCCTTTTGAGACTTTATGCAAGCTTATTAACGAGGTTCAGGCAGTTGTAGGCTATGATGAGGAGCTTGTAGCTTTCATTGACAGCTATATGTATGCAGCTTTACAGAATTCCTCTGAAATATCAAAGCTTATCACCGTTTCTGATTTTAAGCAGGGCGATGTTGACCTAAAGGTTAAGACCTTAAACGGTGTAGCACTTATCCCCGTTGTGGCAGAGAGAATGAAAACTGCTTATGATTTTGCAAATGGCGGATTTAAGCCCAGTGCAAAAGCAGCAGAAACCTATATGCTTGTTTGTCCTAAGTCGGGTGCACATTTGGTTAAGAAAACCGAGCAAATGCGTATATTTACCCCTGAGCAGAATGTTGATGCCGATGCTTACAAGTTTGATTACAGAATTTACTATGATGTATTTGTAAAGCAAAGCGGTTTAGACGCTGTTTGGGCGTGGATTTCACCTGACATCAATATTACTGATGCTAGCGGTGATATCACAGTTTCGGCAGGCAGTATCGACGAAAGCCTTACCGTTACTGCTGAATCTACAGCCGAGCTTACATATCAGTGGTATGCCTGCAAAAATGCAGCAAAGCGTTCCTCTGTTAAAATAGCAGGAGCTACAGCTTCTATATATGAGCTACCCGCTGATTTAGAGCCGGGTGAATACTTCTACTTTGCAAGAATTACTGCCGAGGGTATTGCACAGACAGACTCTCCCGTAATCAAGGTTACAGTAGAATAACAATACTAAGCCCGTCCGAAGCCTCGGGCGGGCTTTCTTGGAGGCAGAAAAATGAATAACGATTTTAAAAGTATATTAAATGAATACAAAACAGGTACGGATTTTAAGGCGTCTCTTGGTTCTAAGGGACTTTTCGAGCAGGCAAAAATCAACGAACGCTTTTTCATAGGCGACCAATGGTACGGTGCTCGTTGCGGTAATGACCGTCCGCTTGTAAGGCATAACGTTATTAAAAGAATTGGCGACTATAAAATGTCACAGATTTTAAGTATGAATCCAACGGTTAGCTTTTCTGCAGAGGGTATACCTACAACCGAAAAAAATTACGACGATATCACTTCCAATACTCCAAGCGACCGAGAAATTAATTTTATTATGTCGGCATTTGACAGCTATTACAAGACTACCGCCGAAAGAATAAAGCTTTATGATATTCACGAGAGAATTCTTAAAAAGGCATATATTTCGGGTACGGCAGTGCTTTATACCTATTGGGACTCATCTGTAAAAACAGGTCTTTTTGCTGATGAAAATAAAAATACCGAGATTAAGGGCGACATAGTCTCAGAGGTGCTTGACATTGAGGATATTGTTTTTGGCGACCCCTATTGCGAAAGCATAGCAGAGCAACCCTATATAATTATAAAAAGCTATAAAAATGCGGATGAGGTTTTGCACGAGGCGAGAATTTTTGGTGCCGATTTAGCAAGACTTGAGCTTATAGGTAAAGCGGCAGAAAATGGCAAAATTGCGGTTTTCAGTAAGCTTTATAAGGAATATAACTCCGGCAATGAGTATACAATTAAATGTATAAAGGTTTGCGAAAGGGCAGTAATACGCGAAAGCTTTGATACCGAGCTTTCGAGGTATCCTTTGGCAATTTTCAGTTGGGAAAGAAAGAATAATCTTATCTACGGCGAAAGCGAGATTACCTATTTAATTCCAAACCAGATAGCTATAAACCGAATGATTACGGCAAACGTATGGGCAACTATGACAAACGGAATGCCTATAATGCTTGTAAACGGTGATGCGGTAAGCGGAAAAATCAGTAACGAGCCGGGGCAGATTATTAAGGTTTACGGCAGTAACGAGGACGTAGCAGGAGCTATCAAATATGTAACACCTGCAACATTTTCGGAGGATTTTGATAAAACTGTAAATTATCTTATAGAAAACACCTTAACCCAAAGCGGTGCTAATGAGGTAGCACTAGGTGACAGCCGAGCAGACAACGCGGCTGCACTTAATATTATGAGAGAAGCGGCTTTGATACCCTTGCAAATTATTAGAAACCGATTTTTTACTTTTTGTGAGGATGTAGCTAGGATTTGGGCAGATTTCTGGATAAACTATTACGGGGAAAGAAGCTTTAAGCTAAAGGATACAAGCGGTGTAAAATATATATCCTTTAACGGCGAGCGATACAAAAGCCTTGTAATAAATGTAAAAATCGACATTTCCAGCGATATAAGCTACAGTGAAAAGGAAAAAACCGAAATGCTTTTAACCCTTTTTGACAAGGGCATTATTAATAAAAATCAGTTACTTTCACGCCTGCCGAGTGGAGTTATTCCTGATATGAAATCACTTTTAGTCGAAGGAGAGAGTTAAATGACAGGTTACGAGATTTTAAAAAAGGCACTGCAAAGGCTTGGAATTAAAAATGAGAATAATTCACTTAACTTGCGGGCGGTTGAATATATTAATCAGATAAGTGCCGATTTAAACGGCGGTGCTATTGAAAATTTAAGTGACACCTTAGAGAGCTCTCCTGAGCTTTGCGAGGCAATAACAGTAGGTCTTGTTATGCTTTTTTCTTTAACAATAGGTGATACGGCGGCAAACAAAATTTATACCGACTTATACAATGCAAAAAGGGCAAAATTGCTCTCAAACAGTGACACAGTAACGGATAAGCTTCCCAAAGGAGATTCTATATGAAATTCACTTCGTTTAAATCAAATAACCGCAAAATGCTGAGCATTGTTGCAGAGAATAAGGGTATAAATCTTACAAAGCCTACATTGCATTTAGAAAACGGAGAATTGGGGCTTAGCCAAAACATAGCCTATAAAAACGGAAGCCTTGTAACCCGCGAGGGCTTTTGTGCGGAGAATAAATACCATTTTGAGAACGAGTATAATATGGATGCTTATAGGAGTAACTTTAAGCTTACCGATACTGAATACATTTTGAACGGCGAAAAAATGCGGGTTGCTATCAATATTTCGGGACGAGAGGACAACGAATTTGATATATCGGTTTTTCTTATTGGCAAAAAAGGCAAAATACAAAGTGCCGGAGTTATGCAGTTTTTCAGAACTGCTACAGATGTATTTTTTACTCCTGAAAGCTGTCTTATTTTTAGTGCGACACCAAATAAAGTCGGATCGTAGCCATGTCGTTC
>JAZNBP010000172.1:0-3901 GCA_045587085.1 Acutalibacteraceae bacterium
ACCCGCTTTGTGCTGAAAAAAGCTTTAGCACTTGGCAAAAAGGCTGTTGTGGTTGTTAACAAAATCGACAGACCAATGGCAAGACCGCATGAAGTGGTGGACGAGGTGCTCGATTTGTTTATCGAGCTTGGCGCCGATGAGGACCAGATTGAATTCCCTGTAATTTTTGCATCGGGTCGTGACGGTTATGCCTCTTATTCACCTGATATTAAGGGTGAGGATATGAAGCCCTTGTTTGATGCTATTGTTAATGAAATTGATCCGCCAAAGGGTGATACCGAAGGTCCGCTTCAAATTCTATTTACCAATATTGAATATGACGATTATCTTGGCAGAATTGGTGTCGGTAGGGTGATAAGGGGCAGAGTAAATGTAGGACAAACTGTAGCCCTTTGCCATAAGGACGGTACTGCCTCTAACGTAAAAATCGCAAAGCTATTTATGTACCGAGGTCTTAAACGCTATGAGGAGCAGACCGCTACTGTAGGCGATATTATACAAGTGGCAGGTTTAAGCGAGCTTGAAATAGGTGAAACTGCCTGTGCACCCGACTGCATTGAAGCACTTCCTTTCGTAAAGATAGATGAGCCTACCTTGGCTATGAATTTTATGGTTAATAATTCTCCCTTTGCAGGTAAGGACGGAAAATTCGTTACTTCAAGAAATTTGAGGGACAGGCTTTTTAAAGAGGTTATGACCAATGTTTCCCTACGTGTAGAGGAAACTGATTCTGCAGACACCTTTAAGGTATCGGGCAGAGGAGAGCTGCACCTTTCAATACTTATTGAAACGATGCGTCGTCAGGGATATGAATTTCAGGTGTCTCCGCCTGAGGTAATTTTCAAAAAGGACGAAAACGGAAATCTGCTTGAGCCTATTGAGCTTCTTATGATTGAGGTGCCTGAGGAATATGTGGGTGCCGTTATGGAAAGACTTGGCAACCGCAAGGCAGAAATCAAGAATATGGGTACACGTGAAGGCGGAACCTCGCATTTGGAATTTTTAATTCCTGCAAGGGGACTTCTTGGCTACCGTTCACAGTTTATGACCGATACTAACGGCAACGGAATTATGAACCACATATTCAACGGATACGAGGAGTATAAGGGCGATATAGCCGCACGCTCAACCGGTTCAATTATTGTTCACGAGCAGGGTGAGGCTACCGGCTACGGTCTTTTTAACACCCAAAACAGGGGCAGACTTTTTATAGGCCCTGGTACTCCCGTTTATGAGGGTATGATTGTGGGAGAAAACCCTAAGAATGATGACATTGTATGTAATGTTTGCAAGAAAAAGCAGATGACAAATACACGTGCTTCAGGCTCAGACGAGGCACTCCGCTTAATACCTCACACAAGGCTTAGTCTTGAACAGTCGCTTGAATTTATAAAAGAGGACGAGCTTGTTGAAATCACGCCCAATAATATAAGACTTAGAAAGCGTATTTTAAACAAGGAAGAAAGAATGAAAGCTGAGTCGAAAAAGAAGTAATGGAATATATAATTCTTGATTTGGAGTGGGACAGCACTTACTATAAGCCTGAGCAAAGATTTGTAAATCAGATTTTGCAAATAGGTGCAGTAAGGCTTGACGAAAACTTTAATACCGTAGCGGTATTCAGCGAAATTATACGCTCCGAAATTTCTAATAAGGTATCGGGCAGATTTGCACGTCTTACGGGAATTACAAGTGAAAAAATGCGTGAGGGTTTACCCTTTGAAGAGGCGGTAAAAAAATATAATTCCTTTGCAGAGGGTGCCTTTGTCACTATGAGCTTCAGCGTTTCGGACCTTTACACAATAATGGAAAACGAGGAACGCTTTTTAAAGAATAAAGAGCATTTTTCTATGAATTATTATCTTGATTTGCAAATGCTGATACAGGACGAGCTAAGGAACAGAGGGTATGACAGTCAAAACCAAATTTCACTTGAGGGTGCGGCAGAGCTTTTGGGCTTTAATACCGAGGGATATGAGCTTCACACCGCACTTGATGACTGTAGGGTTTGTGCCTTGATGTTTAAGGAATGTTACAAAAAAGAAAGATTTGATTCGCTTTTAAGGGATACAAAAAAGCCCGATTTTTATGCAAGGCTAAAATTTAAAGCCTACCCGATTTCGGATATTAATGATAGCAATATAAATAAAAACGAGCTTAAATTTGCTTGTCCTAACTGTGGCGGTGATACTAAACGTCTTAGTGCTTGGAAATACCGCAACCGTTGGTTCGTGACTGATTTTGAGTGCAAAAAATGTGCTTTTCGGTTTAACGGAAGGGTAGCCTTTAAAAAGACCTATGACGATTTACAAATAAGACACAGAGTTTGCGAGTATAGACCTCGAAAGAAGGAAAACAATGATATGCAACCTTTGTCCGAGAAGGTGTAATGCTTTAAGGACTAAAACTGAAAATCAAAACGGATTTTGCAAAATGCCTTTGCTCCCAAAAGTTGCAAGGGCTTCTTTGCATTTTTGGGAAGAACCGATTATAAGCGGTGAAAAAGGCTCGGGTACGGTCTTTTTCGGCGGTTGCTCACTTAATTGTGTTTATTGCCAGAATTTTGATGTATCTCATAACGGGTTAGGAAAAACAATAACCGCAGAACGCTTGGCAGAAATGTTTAAAGAGCTTGAAGAAAAGGGTGCTCACAATATAAATCTTGTAACACCAACCCATTATATACACGCAATTATAGAGGCACTCAAAATATATAAGCCAAAAATACCTGTTGTGTATAATTCCTCGGGGTATGATTTGCCCGAAGCATTAAAGAAGTTAGCGGGTTTAGTGGATATATTCTTGCTTGATTTTAAGTATATAACACCCGAAAGAGCTGCCCTTTATTCAGGGGCGTCAAATTATCCCGAAATTGTAAAATCCGCTATTATTGAGGCTGTTCGTCAATGCCCAGAAAATATAATAGAAAACGGAATAATGAAAAAGGGAGTAATAATAAGGCATCTGCTTTTACCTAGAGCCACAAACGAGGCGATTGCAATTTTCGATTGGGTAAGAGAAAATGCAAATGGTTCATACTTTAGCCTTATGAGTCAGTATTTACCATACGGTAAGGCTTTGGATATGCCGATTATTAACCGAAAAATCACAAAACGCGAGTATGAAAAGGTGATAAATTACATACTTGATACCAATTACCAAAATGTATTTATTCAGGATATGAAAAGTGCCGATTTAAAGTATATACCGAAATTTGATTTTTCGGGTGTATAGTACATCACACCAATGTAGATTTCTTCATAAGATGTTAAGGGAAATTAAAATTATATGATTAAAAGCTCGGTCTTTTGTAAAGAATATAATCAGAAGAAATTTACGAGAGTGTGAAACAGTAATGAATATAAAGCGTGGAGAGATTTATTATGCCGATTTGAGTCCGGTCGTCGGCTCCGAGCAGGGCGGAATAAGACCGGTACTTATTATTCAAAACGATATTGGCAATAAATACAGTCCAACCGTAATAGCGGCGGGAATAACAAGTCAAAAGGATAAAACAAGGCTTCCAACACACATTTCTGTGGACGCTAACGATTGTGGGCTTGCAAAGGATTCGGTTGTTTTGCTTGAGCAGGTCAGAACCATAGATAAGCAACGCTTAAAGGAAAAAATGGGAAGTCTTGACGGAAATTCAATGACAATGGTAGATAAAGCACTAACCGTCAGCTTTGGATTAGCTTAAATCAAAAAGGCTATCAGTTAAATTTTTAACTGATAGCCTTTTTCTTGTTTTAATTTTTTTCAGGTAATCGGAAATATGTAGCGGTGGTATTGTAAATTATTTCTGCTAACCAATCGTTAAGACAAGCTGAGTCAATACGCCATTGCCAATTATCACCCAAGGTTGACGGGGTGTTGATGCGGGCAGAATTATCAAGTCCTA
>JAZNBP010000173.1:0-3578 GCA_045587085.1 Acutalibacteraceae bacterium
GTGTTTTTTGAATTCAGACAAATTATTAACGGAAATTCCGTTGACCATAGTTGACATCATTTCGGTCATAATATTGTTTGAATAAATTTTGTTCTTTCCGCCTTCTGCTTTTTCGGAGCTTTCCTCCATTAAATCATCGGCAAGGCTAGACATATCAAAGCCGGCCTGTTCAATAGTAATTGGATAGCTCGAAAGGGTTTCCTGTTCAACTCTTTCTATATAGGCGTTTACACCGCTTGAAAGAGAAAGGATAAGTGCAATTCCAATTATTCCTATAGAGCCTGCAAAGGCGGTTAAAAAGGTACGTGCCTTTTTAGTCATTAAATTGTTGAGGGATAGTGAAAGGGCAGTAAAAAAAGACATAGAGGGCTTTTTTACAGCCTTGGCTTTTGTATCATTGGATTTTTCCTCGGTCATATAGGGGTCAGAATCATCTGTCACCTTACCGTCCAACAGTTTGATTATACGTGTGGAGTACTTTTCAGCAAGCTCGGGATTATGGGTTACCATTATAACCAATCTGTCACGGGCGATTTCCTTTAACAGCTCCATAATCTGAAGCGAGGTTTCACTGTCAAGTGCACCTGTAGGTTCATCGGCCAAAAGTATTTGCGGATTATTTACCAGTGCTCTGGCAATAGCCACTCTTTGCATCTGACCGCCTGACATTTGATTGGGCTTTTTGTTAATTTGGTCAGCAAGACCCACCTTTTCAAGTGCCTGTAGGGCCCTTTTTCTGCGTTCCTTTTTTGAAACACCCGATAGTGTTAAAGCTAATTCAACATTAGATAAAACAGTTTGGTGGGGGATTAAATTATAGCTTTGAAAAATAAATCCGATAGTGTGATTGCGGTAAGTATCCCAATCGCTATCTTTATAAAGCTTTGTTGATTTTCCTTGAATAAATAAATCGCCGTCTGTGTATCGGTCAAGTCCGCCAATAATATTTAAAAGTGTGGTTTTTCCGCAACCCGAAGGACCTAAAATAGAGACAAACTCATTCTCTCTAAATTCAATATCCACACCTTGCAGTGCATTAACGTGACTGTCACCTAAATTATATTCCTTGGTTATGTTTTTTAATTTTAACATTATTTAGCATCATATCCTTTCGTAATTATTTTACAGTATACAGGGTAAATATATACAAATTATGAATTTTTTTCTAATTCTGGGAAAATTTAAGACTGCCAATAAGACAGTCTTAAAAATTAAAGCTGAATTAATCAATTTTGTATTTCTCTGTGTAGAAATTATAATCGTCAACAAAAGCACCTGTAGCTGCTGATTTAATCTTATGCAGATACTTGTGAGCGTCAAGCATATCGGTAGGTAACTGCAAAGTGTAAACCGCAATATTAGAGCAGTGGTCGGAAACACGCTCGTAATTCATAAGAAGGTCGGTGAATATAAAGCCTAGCTCAATTGTGCATTCGCCGTTTTGAAGTCTTGCAATATGCATTGTTCTAAGTTGCTTTTGCAGTGAGTCAATAACCTGTTCTAAAGGCTCAACCTTAGAAGCTAGCTCAGAATCGTCATTTTTAAAGGAGTCGATTGTTAAGGTTAATATCTCATTAATAGCATCGGTTACAATAGACATTTCACGCAATGCATTTTTTGAGAAGTTAATTCCCTTAACATGCATTTCCTCAGCAAGCTTGCAAATGTTAAGTGCGTGGTCGCCAATTCGTTCAAAATCGCCGATACTATGAAGCATACGTGCAACCTTGTGCGAAGCGGTTTCGCCAAGCTCGTTATTACTAAGCCTTACTAAATATGTGCCAAGCTTGTCCTCGTATTTATCAATAAGATTTTCTTTATCTCTGATAGACTCAACTGCTTCTTGTGAGTAATTGGACACCGATTCAATAGCTTGAAGCATAGATTCCTTTGCAATATCTGCCATTTCGCAGGTAAGACGGTGGCACTCGTCAATAGCTAGTTGAGTGTTATTAAACAAACGCTCGTCCAAGAACGCGGTATGGGTTTTTTCCTCTTTTTCGGGGATAACCCATACGCATAACTTTATTAACAACTTCTTAATAGGTAATAGTAAAATCGTGTTTATTGTATTGAAAAGTGTGTGAACAATAGCAACGCCTACCATTGAAATTTCGGTTGCTAAAACAGACAAACCAAAAGCTTTTAAAACATAAAGAATTACCATACAAAATAGGGAACCAAATACATTAACAGCAAAATGCATTACAACAACACGCTTTGCGTCTTTGTTTGTACCTATAGCAGATATTAGTGCGGTAACGCAGGTGCCGATGTTTGCACCGAGTACAAGCGGAATTGCCATCTGCCAGGTTATACCGCCCGAAAGAGCAAGGGCTTGAACAATACCGATAGTAGCAGCAGAGGACTGAATCACACCTGTAAAAACAGTAGAAATTAAAAGTGCTATAACAGGACTTTTAAGGGTTGCCAAAAATGTATCAAAGCCGGGGATAGTGCGAACACTTTTCATAGATTCGCTCATTAAATCCATACCGAACATAAGAATTGCAAAGCCTATGAAAATTACACCAAGGTTTTGCTTTTTCTCACTTTTAGAAACCATACGAAGCACAATACCGATGAAAGCCAAAATTGGAGCAAAGGTCATCGGCTGTAAAAGGGTAAGAAAGAAATTGCCCTCCTTAATACCTGTAAGGCTAAGTATCCAAGCAGTAAGTGTGGTACCCACGTTTGAGCCCATAATCATACCAAAGGTACTTCCAAATTCGAGTATGCCTGAGTTTACAAGACCTACAAGCATTACAGTAAATGCTGAAGAGGACTGAATAGCCACTGTTACGCCTGCTCCCAAGAAAAAGCCTGTAAAATCGTTTGAGGTTACCTTTTTCATAGTGCGTTCAAGTCCGCCACCTGAGACCTGCTCAAGACCGCTTGACAGTGTGCTCATACCATAAAGAAAAAATGCAAGTCCGCCTAAAAGCATTGCTGCCATAGCCAAAATTTCTGTTGCCATAAATGTATCTCCTGTTCTCTAAACTATTTGTGACAAGTGTAATTTAAAATTTTATTGCTTTTTCAATATATGCTTTAAGCTCTTCAATTTTGATACGCTTTTGTTCCATAGTATCGCGGTCACGAACAGTAACACAGCCGTCCTCTAAAGAATCAAAATCGTAGGTTATACAGATAGGAGTACCAATTTCATCCTCTCTGCGGTAACGTTTGCCGATAGAACCGGCATCGTCAAAGTCTATATTAAAGTATTTTGAAAGCTCTGAGTATATTTCCAAAGCCTTGTCAGACAACTTCTTTGAAAGAGGGAGAACAGCTGCTTTGAAAGGAGCAAGGGCAGGGTGGAAGTGCATAACAACACGTGTATCACCCTTTTCGTCGGTCTCCTCATCGTAAGCATTGCAAAGGAATGCAAGAAGCACGCGGTCGGCACCAAGCGACGGCTCAACAACATAAGGAATATATTTTTCGTTTGTTTCGGGATCAAAGTACTCCATACTTTCACCTGAATGGTTGCTGTGCTGAGAAAGGTCATAGTCGGTACGGTCAGCAACGCCCCATAATTCGCCCCAACCAAAGGGAAATAGGAATTCAAAGTCGGT
>JAZNBP010000174.1:0-2504 GCA_045587085.1 Acutalibacteraceae bacterium
AGCAAGAGTGAAATCCTTATGCTTTTTAAGAATAACAACCACTGCATAAAGGAAAAATGCAATACTTAAAAACAAAGGCAAATTTCCGTCCAAAACCGCAACATTTCCGCCTTTTATAGCAACTGCTGCCGCAGTATAAATAAAAGCACCGATAATAGCCGCTTTGCTCTTTATACCTGCTGCATTACCTAATAATTCGTAAGAACCAATAGCCGCAATTATTGCCATAAAGCCTGTTACAAACCAGTCGCTTACAAAAATACCAAGTACCAAAGCCAAAGCTACAATAGCACCCATAACAATTCCTGAAATAATACGAGTTTTCATAATGTTACTCCTTTACACTCCGCCAAATCTGCGGTTGCGTTTATTAAAATCCTCAATAGCCTGCTCTAAATGCTTAGGCTTAAAGTCGGGCCACAAAATGTCCGAAAACCAATATTCTGCATAAGCCGACTGCCAGATAAGATAATTTGAAAGCCTGTATTCACCGCTTGGTCTTATAATAAAATCAGGGTCAGGTATGCCTGCGGTGTAAAGATTGTCGGATACAGTATCCTCTGTGATATCCTCGGGATTAATGCCCGATTTCACAATTTTTCTGACAGCATTCGTGATTTCATCTCTGCCACCATAGTTAATTGCAATATTAAGGCAAAGTCCCGTGGCATCCTTTGAGCCGTCCTCGTCCTTTTTTATAAGCTCCTTAATATCATCATCAAGCGGTTCCAAATTTCCTATAAACTTAACCTTTATGTTGTCGCTTTTAAAATTTTCGGCATCCTTTAAGTAGTCACGAAGCAGATTCATAATACTGTCCACTTCCTGCTTTGGCCTTTTCCAATTTTCGGTAGAAAAGGCGTAAACCGTCAAATACTTAAGACCTAATTTATTGCAATATCTTGCAATATCCTTAAAGGTTTTAGCTCCCGCAACATGCCCTGACGAGCGTGGCATAGAGCGTTTTTTTGCCCATCTGCCGTTACCGTCCATAATAATTGCTATATGCGTGGGTAATGGTCTTTCAACTACTTTCTTTCTTTTAAAAAGCATATTATCACCAATAACTATTAAAGTAGATAAAGCGGGCATTTAAAAATGCCCGCAAAATATGATACTTAAATTTCCATTATTTCCTTTTCTTTTATTACGGATAAATCGTCTGCTTCCTTGCAATATTTATCTGTAAGGTTTTGAATTTTCTTTTCGCCGTTTGTAACGTCATCCTCGGTAACGGAGTTAGCTTTTTTGAGTGCCTTTAGCTTGTCGATTGCATCACGTCTGGTATTGCGAATGGCAACCTTTGCATCCTCACAGAACTTTTTAACATCCTTTACAATTTCTTTACGGCGTTCCTCGGTAAGCGGTGGGAAGGAAAGTCTTATAACCCTACCGTCGTTTTGAGGATTAATTCCGATATCTGAAGTTAAAATTGCCTTTTCAATAGATTTAAGTGTTGTTGCATCCCAAGGCTGAATCATAAGCACACGAGGCTCGGGAACAGAAACAGCTGCCATCTGCTCAATAGGAGTAGGAGCACCGTAATAATCAACCGTAATTCTGTCAAGAACTGCGGCATTTGCTCTGCCGGCACGAATGGATTTATAATCTCTTTCCAAAACTGCAATAGTTTTGTTCATCTTTTCTTCAGTATTTTTAATAAGTTCTTGCATAAACTTTGCCTCCGATTATTTTACTATTGTACCGATAGTCTCGCCCTTTACAGCAGAAACGATATTATCGGGATTTTCAAGGTTAAATACCAAAATTTCAATATTGTTATCCATACAAAGAGAAGCGGCTGTGCTGTCCATAACGTGAAGTCCCTGTTTTAGAACATCAAGATGAGAAAGTGTGTCATACTTATGAGCATCAGGATTAGTTTTCGGGTCGCAGTCATAAACGCCGTCAACATTTGTAGCTTTAAATATTACATCTGCCCCGATTTCAGCAGCACGCAAAGCTGCCGCTGTATCGGTAGAGAAAAAGGGATTACCTGTTCCGCAGCCAAAGATTACTACTCTGCCCTTTTCTAAGTGACGGACTGCCTTGTTTCTGATGTAAAGCTCGGCTATCTGACGCATTTCAATAGCGGTTTGCACCCTTGCTGTAACGCCAAGCTGTTCAAGTGCATCGGCCAAAGCCAAAGCGTTAATAGATGTTGCAAGCATACCCATATGGTCTGCTCTTGTTCTGTCCATTTTACCGCTTGAACGGCCACGCCAGAAGTTACCACCACCTACAACAATAGCGATTTCTACGCCCATATCAACGCATTGCTTTACTCTTTCGCAAACATCCAAAACCTTATCGAAATCAATACCTGCTCCCTTTTCGCCGGCCAAAACCTCACCGCTGAGCTTAAGTAAAACTCTTTTATAAACAGGTTCCATTTTCTACAACTCCAATATTAAAATTTATTTAATATCATTTTACAATATAAACTACACAAAGTCAATGCAAATATAATTATATTTTTTAAATTAACTATTGAAATAATGTAA
>JAZNBP010000175.1:0-2838 GCA_045587085.1 Acutalibacteraceae bacterium
CCTCTTACAGCAACGAGGACCGCCGATTTCTCCGATTGCGCCGAGAGCCGAGGCAGTCATTTTATTTGAAAGTCCCCAAGCCTCGTTTGCGAGAGGTGTTGAGCCTGTAACGATTGACACAAACATACCGGCACTTACACCTGCACCGCAAGCGCCCCAAAAACCGCAAACACCGCCGGGGACTTGTTTACCGCGTGACTGCATTTCGACAAGGGCTTTATGTAGGTCAATATTACCGCCTGCGTTTTTATAGGCAGTAAGCAAGGCAGAGCCAACCATAACATGATGCTCGGGCCCGTGCATATGGCAAAACGGTTGAGCCATTAGTTTTTGGATAATTTCTATCGGGTTCTTTGAAGTTTCGACAAGGCAACCAGCGATAATGGAATCAATTCCGCCGGTATGACATTCGTTACAAACATAATGTCCTTTTTCGCAAGCAGTCTTGCTGTTTTCTTTTTTATGGCAAAGGGTACATTCCATTTGCTTTTCATTTTCAAAATATGTAAGCGGTGCTCCGCAAATTAAACATTCGTCTTTCATTTATGTTTCTCCTGTTATTATGCCTCGTTTACGATTTTGCCTGTGATATGTTCGGGGCGAAGTTCTAAGCAAAGGGTGTTCCTAGCGAATTTCTCGATTTCCGACTCGATATATTCGGTATCAGATGTGAATTTAAGGCTTAAGTTACGGTAAATCTTTAACGCTTTTTCAAAGTCATCTACAACATAAATTTTGCCGAAAACAATAACGCTACTTATGTTAAGAGCCCATTCGCCATAATTTTTATATCCCTTGTCATAAACGCAAAAAGACACTCTGTTATCAAGATTCAATGCGTCAATCTTATGCCCCTTTTTACCGCTATGAAAATAGATGTATCCGCTTTCCTCGTCATACCAGTAGTTCATAGGCAGACCGTAAGGATATCCGTTATCGCCGAGTACCGATAAAACACCTCGTTTTTCGGTGGTTAATATTTCATTTATCTTCGCTTTTGGTAGCGCTTGTTTCTTTCTTGCTACTTCTCTAAACATAACTTTCCCGCTTTCAATTTTGCAATACTTTTACCAAATGAATGGAATCAATCGATACTTTACTTTTTGCTTATATTCACGGTAGCCGACAAGCTCTTTTTCGAGAAATTCTTCTTCAGCTTTGATTCTTTTGGCGATAATAATGGGGTATGCAAGAAAAATTAAAAATGAATATATTGAACCAAGTACTAATGGCATTGATAAAAATAAAAGTAATGTCACGCTGTACATTGGGTGTCTTACTATACCGTATAAACCCGTATCAATAACCTTTTGATTTTCTTGCACATCAATAGTACGGCTAAGATATGTATTCTCTCTAAGCACCTCGGCATAAAGAATGTACGCCACAAGAAAAACTGTCGAAGCGCCGATTACAACACCTCTTGGTAGTTTTAACCAATCAAAACGATAATTTAGCCCCGCAATGATGAAACCCACTAAGAACATAAGACCACTCAATTTTATAACAGTGCTTTGTTCTTGGCGCTTTTCCTTGGCATTCAGTCTGCTTTTTAAAAGGTTGGGATTTTTAAACATCATCACAATTCCTGCAAAAAACATCGGTACAAATAAAAGCACCATAAACAACCAACCGTTAAAGAACGAGATAGTCCCTGCAGGCAAAAATATTAGTAGGCCAACCAAAATAAAACCAAATATAAATTTAGTTATTGCTTGAATAAATAATTTTATTGTCATGGTAAACCTCAATTAAATTCTTTATTTATGAATTAATTATACCATATATATAATAAAATTTCTACATATCCGTTTGCAAATTGGTAAGAATAGTTAATAGAAAGTAAACGGAGGTAAGTTTATGTTTAAACACGAAAAGATGCTATTTCATCCTATAGCAGTAGAGAAACCAAACCCGCAGTATGCGGTGCTTTTGCAGGAACAGCTTGGCGGCGGTAACGGTGAGCTTAAGGCGGCTATGCAGTATATGTCACAGAGTTTCAGAATTAAAGACCCTGAGATTAAAGATTTATTCCTTGACATTGCCGCCGAGGAACTCGGTCATATGGAGATGGTGGCACAGACCATTAACCTATTAAACGGACACGATGTTGATGCCGAGAAGGTGCCGTCAGGCGAGATTCAGTCCCACGTGCTTTTAGGTCTTAACCCCGGTCTTATTAACGCTTCGGGTTACTCTTGGACAGGCGACTATGTGACAGTTACGGGAGACCTCTGTGCAGACTTGCTCAGCAATATCGCATCTGAGCAACGTGCAAAGGTGGTTTATGAGTACCTTTACCGCCAGATTGATGACAAAAAGGTGCGTGAGACCATAGACTTCCTTTTAAACCGTGAGGAAGCGCACAATCAGATGTTCCGAGATGCATTTAACAAAGTGCAAAACTCCGGTTCTAACCGAGATTTCGGCACAACAAAAGCTGCTAAAATGTATTTTTCAATGTCTGATCCCGGTCCTAACGCATTTGCGACAAACGATACAAAGCCTGTTTCTTTTGATAAGTAACGTAAAAGCCGATGAGGAATCGCAAGATTTCCCATCGGCTTTTCTCATAGTGATATTTATTTACAGTCTTTACAAGAGTATTCGGGGACGGTGCGCTCGTTTATGACCGATTCATAGAGCCGCCATCCGCCTGCAAGGTTAAAGTCGGATCGTAGCCATGTCGTTCTGTGAGCCAAGGAGTTGAAAATGAAAATTGTCTTCCTAAGACCGCTTGGCCTCCGACTTATTTATTTACAGTCTTTACAAGAGTATTCGGGGACGGTGCGCTCGTTTATGACCGATTCATAGAGCCGCCATCCGCCTGCAAGGTTA
>JAZNBP010000176.1:0-2260 GCA_045587085.1 Acutalibacteraceae bacterium
AAAAAGAAATTGAAAAACAGATGTTTATATGTTATAATCAGCCTTAAGGGGTGATATTATGATTTTTTCGGGCATTAGAATAAAGGATATCAAAGCTGTTGTACATTATGTTCCGCAAAGCACCAAATTTTCCTCAAAAAACCGAAATTACCATATTATAGGTATTCAGCTTTCGGGCAATGCTGAGCATTACTTCAATGACCGACAGTTCACTCTTGATGAAAACTCGATTTACTATTTTAATCAAAATGAGGATTACCGCGTAGAAATTAAGGAAAAAGGACTTTCATTTTCGGTGCACTTTACGACCTATGCCCCAATAGACCTTAAAAGCTTTCGCATTAAAATTAAGGACAGTAGCACCGTTATTAGAATATTAAATAATATTGAGCAGGAATTTTTAAGAGCTGGTGAATGTAATACTAAGGTTTTAAGCGAGCTATATAAACTGCTCGTAAATTTCGAGGAAATTCACACTAAAAAATATTCTCCGAAAAATATAAATATCTTAAAAGCGAAGGACTATATTAATTTGCATTTTAAGGAAAAGGATTGTCTGACAAAAGCGGCTGAGGAATACGGTGTCACAGTAAGACGCTTTGGCGATATATTTAAAAACGAATTTCACACCACACCTAACCAATATATAATCCACCGCAAAATAGGGCTTGCAAAGGAATTGCTATCCTCAAAGGAGCTTTCTATTGAGGCTATTTCAAATATGTGTGGGTTCAGCGATATATATTATTTCAGCAAAACATTTAAAAAGGTCACAGGTCAGACCGCAAGCGAGTATAGAAAAAAATTATAAATTAATTTTGGAGGGAATTTATGAAATCAGATAAAAAGATACTAATTGCATTTTGTCTTAATTTATTTTTCTCTTTGGCAGAATTCATAGGCGGTGCAATTACAGGCAGTATTGCTATTATTTCAGATTCCATACACGATTTGGGCGATTCGTGCAGTATCGGTACATCCTACATATTTGAAAAACTAAGCCACAAAAAGCCGGACGATAAACACACCTACGGCTACTACAGATACTCCGTTTTAGGCAGCGTTATTCAATCAGTGATTTTGCTTTTAGGCTCGATGCTTGTTTTGTACAATGCCGTTTTACGTCTTATTAACCCTGTAGAAATCAATTACGGCGGTATGATTATATTTGCAATATTCGGATTTATTGTAAATTTCATAGCGGCATACTTCACTTCAGGTGGAGAATCACTTAATCAAAAAGCCATAAATTTGCATATGCTTGAGGACGTTTTCGGCTGGGCAATAGTGCTTATAGGTGCAGTCGTTATGCATTTTACCGATTGGGCTTTCTTAGACAGTATTTTATCAATAGCACTTGCCTTTTTCATAATTTTTAATGCCTTCAAGTGCCTGAAAGCGGTGCTTGATATATTCCTTGAAAAAACACCTAAAGGAATAAGCGTAGATGAAATCAAATCGCATTTGCTCGAAATAGACGGTGTTAAAGATATTCATCATCTGCATATCTGGAGTATGGACGGATACAAAAGCAGTGCAACACTCCACGCAGTAACAGATGCCGATTTTTACACCGTAAAACAAAAAATAAAAGCCGAGCTTATTGAGCACGGCATTTCACACTCGACGGTTGAATGTGAAAGAACAACCGAAGTCTGCGGTGACGAATGTTGCAGTATTGAGCTTGACCACAGCACGCATCATCATCACCACCACCACTAAATAAAGGAGCATCACATTATGGATAATTGGGAGAAATTCGAAGAAAAACGAGAAAAACTTAAAAAGAAATACAAGAATTTCAGAAAAAAACGCATACTGACCTGCATTGTTTATAACATTTTAGCCGATATAATTATTTTTACATTTTTAAAGGGTGAGCTTTTCCCTTATGCTATACCCGCCTTTATTGTAAGCACAGCACTTTCGGTAATACTTATGTTTAAAGCTATAAACGAGCTTTTAAAAATTGAAGCGGAACAGGAAAAACTACTCTTAGACGAAGCACCTATCGGAAAAATTAAAATTTAATCTGTAGCAAACAAAAGACCTCAAGGATTTCTCCTTGAGGTCTTAATCTTTTAATATTAGTTGCAGATTGTAAGCTCAGTATCCTTATCGAAAAGGTGAATCTTCTGAGGCTCAATAGCAATCTTAATTCTGTCGCCGGGGCGAGCTGTGTTTGTAGGAGCAACACGTGCGTTAATGCTCTGGAATTCGCAGTTCATATAAAGGTAGGTTTCAGCACCCATAAGCTCGG
>JAZNBP010000177.1:0-2103 GCA_045587085.1 Acutalibacteraceae bacterium
TGGCTTAAGGGTATTGTAGCCAAATCAGAAATCATAAGTGTAACAACTAATTCTCCCGGTTCTAATTGTCCTACTTGTCGTTTTCCCATAATCCGCACAGCAATTAAAACTAAAACATAGGTAATAATTGTTCTAATAAAAGAAATAAGCATATCAAATCACCTTTTTCATTGATATGCTTATTATCTGCCTATTTTTATATTTTATTTAATTACTTTTTGAGCATAAGTATTATTTACAATTTTTTCAAATGGAGCACGTTTATCCAATTCTTTTGCTTCTTCCATAATTTCCTGCAAGCGATTAAATGATTCTTCGCTCATTTCAGGCGTGGTTTTCCACGCATCAATTGATTTATAACGTTCAATAGAAGATGATAACATTTTAACATCGGTATCAGGGAATTGATCTAAAATTGTTTTTGCTACTTCTTCTGACGAGTGTTCTTCTACCCATTTTAAACCTTTGTAAATTGCTCTTGTAAAGCCTTCGATAAGCTTTTCGTTTTCTGCTATGTAGCTTGATTTAGCACAATAAGCAGTATAGGGAATGTCGCCTGATTCTTCGCCAACAGAAGTTAAGATATAACCTTTTTCTTCAGCTTCAATCATAGATGCAGTAGGTTCAAAAAGTGTTACATATTCAGCATCACTTCCTGAAAACGCACCCGCCATTAAAGAAAACTGAATGCTGTCATCTAGTATAAGGTCAGTTTCAGGATTTAAGCCTTTTTCTTTTAAGAGATATTCAAATGTCATATACGGCACACCGCCGCGTCTTCCGGGGATTACAGTTTTTCCTTTTAACTGATTCCAGTCAAATGTATCAACCTTATCCTTACCTACCAGGAACGAGCCATCGCGTTGTGTCATCTGTGCAAAAACTTGCGGATAGTCTTCTCTGCCCTCGTTATAAACATAAATTGAAGCTTCAGGTCCGCAAAATCCTACGTCAATCTGATTTGATAACAAAGCCGACATTACCTTGTCTGCTCCCTGTAAATTAGAAAGCTCAATTTCTATGCCTTCTTCTTCAAAAAAACCTAATGCAATTGCTGCATACTGCGGTGCATAAAAGACAGAATGAGTAACTTCACCAAGTCTTACTTTCTGTACTACATTTTTTTCATTTGCAGGCTGTGTGTCGGTTTTGCAAGCTACCAGACTAAAGCTTAAAACCACACACAGAAAGATTGCCAAGATTTTTTTCATTTCTACCTCCTGTTTTTAAGTACTAATTTTTCAAAAATCAGCACTATTTTATATATTATTGCTGCAAATACAGCCAAAATAATAACACTTGCCATAACTAAATCAAGTTTGAAAACCTGACCGCCATAAACAATTAGATATCCCAATCCCGCTTTTGAAACCAAAAATTCACCTGCAATAACACCGACTAATGACAGACCAAGATTTATTTTCAATGAGTTTATCAATGTCTTGATATTTGCAGGTAATACAATTTTTAAAAACACCTGATACTTTTTAGCACCAAATGTTTGGGCTGTTGTAATCAATGCATTATCTGTATGTTTAAAGCCGTTTAAAAGCTCCATTACAGTTACAATCAAAGAAATTGCCAATGCCATTACAATAATAGCTTTCATTCCCGCACCGACCCAGATAATTATAATAGGTCCTAATGCGATTTTTGGAAGACTGTTTAAGATTACCAAATACGGTTCAAAAATTAAAGAACACGTTTCAAACCACCATAAAACTGACGCTATCAATACACCGAATACGACACCTAACAAAAATCCTGCTATTGTTTCTGTGCAGGTTACTCCCAGATGCATTAATAAGTCATTAGAAGATAAATTAACTATTGTTTTTACAATGCGTGATGGCTGGCTTGTTATAAAGCTGTCGATAATACCGATATTTGCACATATTTCCCATAACAATATTAAACCGACTAACAATCCGATTTGAATTGAAAGTATGGTATATTTTTTTACTTTTATTCTGGTTAAATATTCTTCTCTTTCGGTTTTAGTCTTTTTCATTCATATCCAACTCCCTCCATAATGTATCAAAATACGAGCTGAATTCAGGGCTTTTTCTGCAAAGAAGAGGTGTTCTTTCTTCACCTATATCA
>JAZNBP010000178.1:0-12107 GCA_045587085.1 Acutalibacteraceae bacterium
GAATAATCTCGATATCTATTTTCACAGCGATCAACGGTTATCAGTCCACGATCCTCATACAACCTAATAGCCTTTTTCGTAAGTCCCGTTATTCTAACTGCCTCGTTTATCTTCATTCACTCCATCACCCCAACACTATTATAAAGTATCACCCGAGGGGAATGTCAATACTTTTTTTATATTTTTTATTTAAGTTCCTTTTTTACCTGTATAATAGAAAAAATCCTACCTGAATGATATGATAAAGTCGCACCTTCAAGCCCAAAAGGTTTAATAAAAGGTGCAGTGTTGAAGAATGTTTTTTACCCTTAAAAACACGAAAAGCCCTTGAAAATCAAGGACTTTTCGTGTTAGAGTGCAATTTTGTTGCCTCGTTATGGAGCTGCTAACCAGAGTCGAACTGGTGACCTCATCCTTACCAAGGATGCGCTCTACCTCCTGAGCCATAGCAGCAAATATTTAATTTCGGCGACTTATGTATTATACGATAAGTCGCCGACAAAGTCAAGTAATTTTTTAACTTTTTATTATAATTTTATCTTATTCCGTAGTGCTCGATAACATAATCCATATCCTTATCGCCTCTGCCCGACAGATTAATAAGAACCGAGCCTTTTTTCATAGTTTTAGCAAGCTTTATTCCAAAAGCTACTGCGTGTGCACTCTCAATAGCGGGAATAATACCCTCTAATCGAGCAAGCTCATAAAAAGCATCAATTGTTTCCTCATCATTAATCACATCATATTTAACGCGACCTAGGTCGTGCAAGAATGCGTGTTCTGGACCTGAGGAAGGATAATCAAGACCTGAAGCTACCGAGTAAACAGGTGCAGGGTCACCGTTTTCATCCTTTAGCATTATACTGTTAAAGCCGTGCATAATACCCTCTGTGCCGTATTTAAGACTTGCAGCGTGGTCGCCAAGCTTTTCACCACGTCCCAAAGGCTCAACACCGTAAAGGTCAACAGGGTCATTTAAAAAACCTGCAAACATACCTGCCGCATTAGAGCCGCCGCCAACACAAGCAACTACCGCATCAGGTAGATGACCTGTCATTTCGGTAAACTGCTCTCGAGCTTCTATACCAACAACGCTTTGGAAATCACGCACCATCATCGGGAACGGATGAGGGCCGAGCACTGAGCCGATACAGTATATACAATCCTTATATTCCCTTGCGTATGCCGCAAAAGCCGCATCAACTGACTCTTTAAGAGTAGCAAGACCTTCCTTAACCTCAATAACATTAGCACCTAAAATTTTCATACGGGCAACGTTAGGAGCTTGTTTCTGAATATCAACACTACCCATATAAATATCGCATTCAAGACCGAAATATGCAGCTGCAGTAGCAAGAGCCACACCGTGCTGACCGGCACCTGTTTCGGCGATAACCTTTTTCTTGCCCATATACTTTGCAAGCAAGGCTTCACCCATACAATGATTAAGCTTATGAGCACCCGAATGGTTTAAATCCTCACGCTTAACATAAAGCTGTACATCGCCATATTTGTTTGAAAGTCTTTCAAGATGACTTATTGGAGTAGGTCTGCCTTGGAATTCTTTACGAATTCTGCGAAGCTCCGCTATAAACTTTCTTGACTGACAAATTGAAAAATATGCGTCAGTAATTTCAGCCATTGCCTTTTTTAAATCCTCAGAAATATAGCATCCGCCGTATTTACCGAAATAGCCGTTTTCATCGGGATAATCCTTAAAATATGTATCAAAATTTACACTGTTTAAAATCATAGTAATTCTCCTTAAAAATGATAGTAAAATATTAAATCGATTTATCCCAAATTACGCCATCGCTTAACTAATAAAAACATTTTAAACTCCTCTTAGCCTCCTTAAAAAGAAGGCTAATTATTAAATATTATTTCCAAAGAACTGCTCATACCAAACTAAGAAGGTATAAACTGTCCAAATTTTACGGCTTACATCTGCTTTTCCTGATTTATGTGTTTCAAGCAGTGCTACCAATTTATCCGTATTAAAGAATTTTTCTGCATTTTCGCTTGTAAATGCAGTTTTTACAGTATTATAATATCCGTCCTGTTTAAGCCAAACTCTAATAGGCACAGGGAAACCTAATTTATCCTTAGTAGCAGTACGCTTAGGCAAGGTTTTTTCTGCTGCTTTTCTGAGTGCTAACTTTGTAGTAACAGTATTTACACGGCATTTAAGCGGTATTGTCTGTGCGAATTCCATAACCTTTTTATCAAGGAAAGGAACACGAAGCTCCAACGAATTTGCCATACTTGTTTTGTCGGCTTTTAAAAGAATATCGCCCATAAGCCACATATTTATATCAAGATACTGCATCTTTGTGACGGTATCCTTATCCTTGACCTCGTTATAGAATTTATCGCAAAGGAATTTTGGCTCCTTAGCAGAAAGAGAAACCGAATTCTTTAAAAGCTTGTCCCTTTCTTTTTTAGAGAAGATAGAAGCATTGCCTATAAAACGTTCCTCAATTGTCTTGCCGCGTCTTACAAGATAATTTATACCGTGTTTTTGTGGCAAAAATTGACAAAGCTTAGAAATTACACGTCTAAGCTTAAAAGGAAGCTTATCGTAAGCGGTAAGAGTTAAAGGTTCTTGATATATTCTGTAACCGCCAAAAAGCTCATCTGCACCCTCGCCTGACATTACAACCTTAACGCTTTCGCTTGCAAGCTTACTTACAAAGTAAAGTGCTATTGCCGCAGGGTCAGCCAAAGGCTCATCCATATGATACTGAATTTTAGGGAATGTTGTCCAATATTCCTCAGGAGTTATAACCTTTGAAATATTTTCAACACCAATTGTATCTGCAAATTCTTTTGCAAAATGAATTTCGTTATAGCGGTCACCGTCAGGGCTTTCAAAGCCTACAGTGAAGGTTTTATCAACGTTTGCAGCTTCAGCAATATAGCTTGAATCTATACCGCTTGAAAGGAATGAGCCAACCTCAACATCGGCAATTTTATGTGCTGCAACCGATTCTCTTACCACATTATCTGTAAGGTCGGCAAAATATTCAAGCACGCCGTCTGTCTCACTGAATTCGGGACGCCAATAGCGAGTTTTGTGCATTACCCCGTCTTTAAAAGTAAAGTAATGTGCAGGCGGAAGCTTAAATACGTTTTTAAAGAAGGTCTCCTCTGTGGGTGAATATTGGAATGAAAGATAGTGAGCCAGTGCTTCGTCGTTAAATTCCTTTTTAAACTCAGGGTGGTCTAAAAACGACTTGATTTCAGAACCAAAAATAAAGCTATCGCCCATAAATGTGTAATAAAACGGTTTAATGCCGAACATATCACGTGCAGCAAATATGGATTTATCGGCTCTGTTAAAGATAACAAAGGCAAACATACCGCGAAGCTTTTTAACTAAATCCTCGCCCCATTCCTCAAAGCCGTGAAGCAGAACCTCACTATCGGAATTGTTTTGGAATATATGTCCCTTTTCGATAAGCTCTGCACGTAAATCCTTGAAATTATAAATTTCGCCGTTAAAGGTCAGCACCAAGCTTTTATCCTCGTTAAACATAGGCTGGTCGCCCTCAGCCAAGTCGATAATACTTAGCCTGCGAAAGCCTAAAGCGATATCATCGTCAATATATTTGCCGGCAGAATCCGGTCCTCTGTGCACGATGCGGTTCATCATTTGCTCAAGGACAAAACCGTCATCCTTTATGTAGTTTGTGAAGCCTACAAATCCACACATTTAAAAAGGTCACTCCTTTGAAATTATCTATCAGTGTTTACGGTAATTTTACCATTTTTAACATTAAATCTTATATTTCCCATAAGGTCAGTACGGTATATTTTTGTATTTAAAGCTTCTATTCTGGCTAGCACCTGATTATGCGGATGCCCGTAAATATTGTCTTCCCCTACCGAGATTGCGGCGTAGCGAGGGTTGACAGCTGCCAAAAAATCATCTGTGGATGAGGTATTACTACCGTGATGGCCTACCTTTAATACATCACAGCTAAGGTCAAGTCCTTCCTCTAAAAGAGCCTTTTCTGCCTTCTTTTCCATATCGCCTGTGAAAAGGAATTTTTTGTCTGCTATCTCAGCCATTAT
The DNA here is from genome assembly GCA_045587085.1 of Acutalibacteraceae bacterium. Taxonomy (GTDB): domain Bacteria; phylum Bacillota; class Clostridia; order Oscillospirales; family Acutalibacteraceae; genus UBA737. The sequence goes on from JAZNBP010000178.1 coordinate 4,078, forward strand.
AATTACCGAACGGTTATTTTCCTCTTTCATTTCATCAAATGCCGCAAGTATCGTTACCTCGAAATCACCGATTTTAAAGTTCATACCCTGACTTGCGGTATAAATTTCTCCGCCCTGCTTAGCTACAGTGTTAATTGCTAGCTCGGCAGAGCCTAAACCTTCGCTTTCAACCGATAATTCAGGCAAAATTAAATTAGAAATATTATAAAGGTCTACAACCCTTGAAATACCGCCTGTGTGGTCATTATCAAGGTGAGTTATAAGCAGTACATCTAATTCTTTGATGTTATTATCTGAAAGCGTTTTGCATACCGCTTGGGAATTTTCATAAAGACCAGTATCAATTAACATAGAATAGCCTTGGCTTAGCAAAAGTATGCTGTCCCCTTGACCAACATCAATTATTTCTACAATGCCCTGCGGTACTTCTTTCCCCGCTACGGTATCGGTCGCCTTATCAAAGATACCGCTATTGATAATAACCGAAACAGAAAGAAGCACGCATAAAGCAAGTGTTACTGATAATGCAATAATTAAACGCTTTTTCAAAATATTACTCCTCGGGAGCCGATAATTCCCTTTCCATAAGCTGTTCCTTAGTTATAAGTACTTTTCTGGGCTTAGAGCCTTCGTATCCGCCAACAATACCGCGTGATTCCATTTCATCGATAATGCGAGCAGCTCTGGCATAGCCAAGCTTTAGCTTACGCTGAAGCAAGGAAGTCGAAGCTAAACCGTTTTCAACTACAACCTTAATCGCATCCTCAAGCATCGGGTCATCGCTCGGACCATCCTCAGGAAGACCGGTTTTTTGCTTTTTCTCGACCGCTGCCTGACGTTCAATTTCAACCATAACATTATCGTCATACTCAGCAACCCTGTCTCCCTTTACAAAGGAAACAACAGCCTCTACCTCGTCATCACTTACATAACAGCCCTGGATACGGTTAGGCTTATTAGAACCAACAGGACTAAACAGCATATCCCCTCGTCCTAGTAGCTTTTCCGCACCTGCGGAATCGAGTATTGTTCGGCTATCAATCTGACTAGATACTGCAAACGCAATACGTGTTGGAATGTTTGCCTTAATTACACCTGTTACAACGTCTACAGACGGTCTTTGGGTAGCTATAATTAAATGCATACCCGCAGCACGAGCCTTAGCTGCAATTCGGTTGATAGAATCCTCAACCTCATTAGGAGCAGTCATCATAAGGTCTGCAAGCTCATCAATAATAATTACAATATGAGGCATTTTTTCTACCTCACTGTCGGCAGGCAAGGTTTCCACAAATTTATTATATCCTGCAAGGTCACGCACGCCTCTATCGGCAAACATACGGTAGCGTTTCTCCATTTCGGTAACCGCCCAACCAAGTGCACCTGAAGCCTTACGTGGATCGGTTACAACAGGAACCAACAAATGCGGAATACCGTTATAAATACCAAGCTCAACAACCTTTGGGTCAATCATTAAAAGCTTAACCTCTTCAGGTGTTGCTTTATAAAGGATACTCATAATTATGGTGTTTATACATACCGATTTACCCGAACCTGTAGCACCTGCAATTAATCCGTGAGGCATTTTTGAAATATCAGCAACGATAGGATTACCGCCTATATCTCTGCCTAGAGCTACAGTCAACTTGCTTTTTGCCGACATAAACTCGGGAGATTCAAAAATTCCCCTAACGCTTACAATATCGCTAGATTTATTAGGTACCTCAATACCAACTGCAGCTTTATTTGGAATAGGTGCTTCAATTCTAACGCCTGCGGTAGCAAGATTAAGCGCTATATCATCGGCAAGATTTGTAATTTTGCTGATTTTTACACCTGCACAGGGCTGAAGCTCATATCTTGTAACTGTTGGACCTCGGCTGATATTTACAATTCTTGTTTCAACGCCAAAGCTTTTTAAGGTTTCAACCAAATGCTCTGCCGTAAGCTCAGCACCTGCGGCGGCAGCAGTTGAAATTTCTGACTTATTCAAAAGATTAAGCGGAGGATATATATAAACATTATTTTCTTCCTCTGCATTATTCAGGTCATTTGTAAACTTTTCGGTTTCCTCAGTGAAATTTATGCTTTCCTTAGCATCTGTTTTGATTTCAGGCTCAGCAGAAGCTTCACGCTTTGTTTCGTCTAAAGCAGAATCAAGCACAGCCTTATCCTCAACCCCCGACGGTTCCTCAGGAATATCCTCGCCAAAGTAGGCACTTACCACCTTTTTCTGCTCAGGAGAAAGCTTACTGCGTTCCTCTGCAATTTCCTTAGACATATCGTCTACGGGTATATCAACATCAAAGCCCTTAATAACCTTAAGCTTTTTATCCTTTTCTGCCTTTTCCTCAAACTGATTCTGTGCATTTTCAGAAATTTTCTTTATAGGCTTCATAAAAAGCCTAAATAGCGCGGCTATTGAAGTGCCTGTTATTATCATCAAAAATACAAAAATTAATAGGATTATAGTAATATGTGCACCGGGTGCTCCAAATGCGGATTCTAAAGGATGACCGAATATTGCCGCCAATGCACCGCCGCTTTTTAAAAGGATACCATCCTTACCTGCGGCACCGATATGTTGGAAAAACTTGAATTTTGACTCATACTCAAAGAAAACATCGATAGCTACCGAAAGCATATAAATAAGTATACCGGTTTCGATAATCTTAACCTTGAGCTTTTCCTTTAGTTTATCAAGAGCCAAAGTAACAGCAATAGCACCTAAATAAAAAGGTACTAAATATGATACTATTCCAAACAGCCAAAAAACTGCATTATGTATGTATGTCCAAACATTTTGGCCTTTAATAAAAACAACACAAAGCAAAAATATTGAAAAAGCAAACAGCAAAACTGATACTAGCTGACGTTTGCCCTCTTTAAGCTCGGCATTGCGTTTATTGGCAGCTGCAGAATTTTGTCCTTTATTTCCCTTCTTTTTTGTAGCCATTTTATTCTCCTTAAACAATGATTTTTACATCTCTAAATCGAATTCTAACTGCTTTTGTAATTCATTAGCGTTTGAAAACTTAATTTCGTCACGCAAGAATTTTACAGGCGTGATTTTTACAGTTTCACCATATAAATCACCCGAAAAATTCTTAATAAAGGTTTCGCTAATAATATAATCTGTTTGAAAGGTAGGTCTTTTTCCAATATACGTAACCGCTTCATAGGACCTACCATTAAAATAAGTGATTGTTTTATATACACCGAATTTTAGCTTAACTAAATTTTCGGGATATTTTTGATTAATAGTGGGAAAGCCTAAGCTTCTGCCACGTTTATCCCCCTCAATAACAGAGGCTGAATACGAAAAAGGTTTATAAAGCAGATTATTTGCTCTTTCTATTTCCCCATTTTTCAAAAAACCTCTTATTTTCGTAGAGGAAACAACATTTTCATCATACAAAACCGGCTCTACACAGTTGAAAATAATTCCATTTTTCTTGCAAAAGGCACTTAACAATTCTGTGTTCCCCTCTGCGTTCTTTCCAAAACGGTAATTAAAGCCACAGGAAATTAGAGACGGGTTAAACTTTTTAACTAACTGATTTAAAAAATCATCACAAGGAATATTCTTAACCTTTTCAAAATCAAGTAATTCAACCTCATCAATACCTAATTCACCTAAGGCAGAGCATTTATCCTCAAGGCTCATTATTAAAGCTAAATCATCCTTACAAAAGGATTTAGGGGGTATCCTGAAAGTAACAGCAATCTTGTAATAATTCTCGGGCAGTGATAAAACCTTGCGGTGACCGATATGGATACCGTCAAAACTGCCAAGACAAAGTGCTGTTTTCATCAATTTCACCCTTTAATAATTAGTAATACATTTAATAGCTATATGAGCTTTTTCGCAATCGGCAACTCCGATACCCAAAAGCTTATCCTTGAATTTTACCCTAAATAATGACTTATCCTCTACATCGGTCAAATTAAGTCTTTCAAAGCTAAGCTGTCCGCCGTTACAAAATCTGATTGCCTGTTTTTCGGTAACAGTAATTTCCTTGAGGTGCGAAACCGCCTTTTCTTCATTCATTAAAAAGGTTTCTATGTTTTCGTTTGTCAGGTCCTCAAGAGAAACACAGTCTTCAATAGAAAATCCCGAAGCATAAGTACGCGAAAGAGCTGAAAGTGTAGCCCCCGTACCTAAAAATTCACCAATGTCACGGGCAAGACTTCTGATATATGTTCCTTTTGAAACGTGAGCTTCAACTGTAAAAGTATTGTTTTCAAGCGGGGACAAAAGCTTTAATGAGAAAATCTCAACATCCCTTACGGGAATTTCGGTAGTTTTCCCCTCTCTGGCTAATTTATAAAGACGCACGCCGTCCTTTTTAATAGCACTGTAAATAGGCGGTGTTTGCTTAATTTTACCCGTAAAATGTTCTAAAGCATTAGTAATATCGGTATATTTCACGCAAACCTCTTTTTGTGAAAGAATATTACCCGTAATATCGTCAGTATCGGTAGTAATACCAAGCTTTATTTCTGCAATATACTTTTTATCGGCATCAAGCATAAGGGACGAAAGTGAAGTAGCTCGTCCTAAAAGTATGGGTAAAACACCTGTAGCCATAGGGTCTAGCGTTCCCGTATGCCCTACCCTTTTTTCAGAGGCTAGCCTCTTGATGCGTGATACCGCAGAAAATGAGGTTATACCCTCAGGTTTATTTAGTAAAATCAGCCCCTGCATACGCTACCTCCAAGGCTTCACTTACAACATCTAACACTGCTTTTTTAACCTCTGAGACATCACCGTGTACCGTAGCACCGGCCGCAGATTTGTGACCGCCACCACCTAATTTTTGGCAAATTAGACTAGCATCTATTGGTGGGTATGTTCTTACAGATACCTTAAACTCAGTAGTATCAATTTGCTTTAAGGTAATGCCAACCTTTACACCCTCCACACTTCTGGAAATTACAGCTATACCTTCAAGCTCAGTACCACAACATTCGGTTTCTGACTGCATTTTTTCGGTAACTGTTAGTAACATACACCTGTTGTCAAAATGGAATTCTGCAGTTTCAAGAACCTGTCTTTCAAGCTCAAGCAGTCTTTTTGATTTTGTATCAAACATAAGACGGTTAATCTCAGGTGCACCCAAATTAAATTCATAAAGAGATGCCGCTATCAAATGCGTTTTCTGAGTAACATTAGAGTATTTAAAGCAACCCGTATCAGTTACTAAACCGGTATACAAAGCTTTTGCGGTGATATCGTTGATATTCACCTTCATCTGTGAAATCAGCTCGTACATACATTCAGCAGTAGCAGCAGCATCAGCGTCTAAATAAAGATGCTTTGCATAGTGTGTATTTGAAATATGATGGTCAATACACAAATCTATTTTTCCGCCAAACTCCTCTTTAAGATCGCCTAAAAGCTTCTCATCCGCCACATCAACAGCAACAACAGTCGCGTTTTCCCTTTTCACGTGGTCGGTAATTCGGGCAAAATAATCATATTTTTGAGGTATTACCTCAGGACAAAGCACACACGCTGCCTTACCAATTTCATTTAAAGCATAATACAGTGCATAAGCCGAGCCTAAGGTATCACCATCAGGCGAAGCGTGGGTTAAAATAATATAATTATCACGCTTTTTAAGATATTTAGCAGTAGCCTTGAGGCTTAGCTCAAAACATCCGCTTTTATTCTTTCTTTTCATCATTTGCTTCCTCGTTAAAAGACTCAATAATTCTTGATATATTGGCACTTTGTTCGATAGAATCGTCCGCAACAAATCTAAGCTCAGGCACTTTACGAATTCTTAAAGCAGCACCAAGCTCTCTACGTAAGTAGCCGGAAGCTCCCTTTAAAGCCTTAACCGACTGAACGGTTGCCTCAAAGCCCTCAATAGCACTTACATATACTGTAGCATAAGACAAATCGCCCGAAACGTCAACCTTTACAATACTTAAAAACTTGCTTACTCTCGGGTCCTTAATCTCACGAAGCAGTTCAGACAAAGTGATTTTTATATCAGAGGTAACGCGGTTAATTTTAAATCCTGCCATTAGTCTCTGTACTCCTCCATAACGAAGGCTTCAAAAACATCGCCTTCCTTAATATCAGCAAACTTCTCAAGACTAATACCGCATTCATAACCTTGAGCAACCTCTTTAACGTCATCCTTAAAGCGACGCAGTGAATCAATCTTATCCTCACAGATTACTATACCGTCACGAACAACACGAATTTGACAAGAACGGTTTACCTTACCGTTTGTTACGTAGCATCCGGCAACTGTACCAACGTTAGAAATCTTGTAAACATTGCGAACCTCGATTGTAGCCATTTGATTTTCACGGTATTTAGGTGCAAGAAGTCCCTTCATAGCCGCCTCAATCTCTTCAATACAATCGTAAATTACACGGTACATACGCATATCAACACCGTCACGCTCGGCAGCAGCCTTTGCAACCGCATCGGGACGAACATTAAAGCCAACAATAATAGCACCGGAAGTTTGAGCGAGCATTACGTCGGATTCATTAACTGCACCAACACCGCCGTGAATAACAGAAACCTTAACCTCTTCGTTAGAAAGCTTAACAAGGTTTTCTCTTACAGCCTCAACACTACCTTGAACGTCTGCTTTAACAATAATGTTAAGCTCTTTAAGTTCACCCTCAGAAAGGTTCTGGAACAGATTATCAAGTGTAACCTTTTGCTTAGCATTAAAGATTTCCTCTTTAGCCTTTTGCTTTCTTTGTTCGACAAGCTCACGAGCAAGTCTTTCATCCGATACCGCATCAAAAATATCGCCGGCATTCGGTGTTTCGGCAAGACCGGTAATCTCAACTGGAACAGAAGGACCTGCAGTCTTTACGGTTTTACCGTTTTCATTAGTCATAAGACGAACACGGCCTACAGAAGTGCCTGCAACAATTATATCGCCGGCTTTCAATGTACCGTTTTGAACAAGCAAGGATGCAACAGGACCTCTACCCTTATCAAGACGGGCTTCAATAACAATACCCTTAGCGCGTCTATCAGGATTTGCCTTTAGTTCAAGCATCTCAGAAACAAGTAAAATATTTTCAAGCAAATTATCAATACCCATATTTGTCTTAGCAGATACGGGAACGCAGATAATATCACCGCCCCACTCCTCGGGTACTAACTCATGCTCGGTAAGCTGTTGCATAATTCTGTCAGGGTTAGCCTCGGGCTTATCCATTTTATTGATAGCAACAATAATCTGAACTTTAGCAGCCTTTGCGTGGTTTATAGCTTCAATTGTTTGTGGCATAATACCGTCGTCAGCAGCAACAACCAAAACTGCAATATCTGTAGCCATTGCACCTCTTTGTCTCATAGAGGTAAAGGCTGCGTGTCCGGGAGTATCAAGGAAAGTGATTTCATTTCCGTTATAATTTACTCTGTAAGCACCAATATGCTGAGTAATACCGCCGGCTTCAGTATCTGTAACAGCAGTATGACGAATTACGTCAAGCAAAGAAGTCTTACCGTGGTCAACGTGGCCCATAACAACTACAACTGGACTACGGGGCTTTAAGTTTTCTGCACTATCCTCGGTATCATCCATAATTTGCTCTTCAATGGTTACAACAACAGCTTTCTCAATTTTAGCACCCATTTCGGTTACAACGATTTCAGCTGTATCGTAATCAATTACCTGATTAACAGAAGCCATCATACCAAGCTTCATAAGCTCCTTGATAACCTCAGCAGCAGTCTTTTTCATAGCAGCAGCCAACTCACCTACAGTAATCTCATCTCCTACAGTTACTGTAATAGGAGTTTTCTTAATGCGTTCAAGCTGCAAACGTCTCATTTTGTCTGCCTCGGTCTCACGCTTAGCACCTTGAGGACGCTTGTAATCCTGAGACTTTTGCTTAATCTTCTGCTTACGGGAGTAATTATCCTTCATAGAGTTTGCAGGTGCAATATTTTCATACTTCTCGTTATATTTATCGATATTGATATTAGAAGTACGAGTATCAACGTGGCGGATTTCAGCAGGGCCACGATTAGGAGCCACACC
>JAZNBP010000179.1:0-19008 GCA_045587085.1 Acutalibacteraceae bacterium
ATTTCAGCCATAAATTTAATCATTATCTCGGTAGCTGTTACAAAAGGCTTGCTATCAAAAATCTGAGAACCTATATGGCAATGAAAACCGATAAGCTCTAAATTACTAAGGCTTAGTATTTTTTCTGTTAAATCCTTGGCGTCTCCCGTTTTAATTGCAACGCCAAACTTTGATTCTACCGAGCCGGTAGAAATTTTTTTATGTGTATGGGGGTCAATATTAGGACTTACTCTGAGTAATACCTTTTGCTTTATTCCCTTTTCTGCGGAAATTCTATTTAAAGAAACTGCCTCTTCCTCATTATCTATTACGAAATAACCAACGCCCTTTTCTATTGCAAAGGCGATATCCTCGTCGGTTTTGTTATTGCCGTGAAAGAAAACACGCTCCATTGGAAATCCTGCGGAATAAGCGGTATATATTTCACCTATTGATACCACATCGGCATCAATTTCTTCCTCTTTAAGAATTCTGTAAATCTGCTTTACAGAAAACGCCTTACTTGCAAATTCGGGGCAAGAGCCTTTCGGGAAATACCTTTCCATAGCAGTTTTGTATGTAATGATATGCTCCCTTATTTTGTTTTCATCCATAAGATACAAGGGTGTACCGTATTTCTTTGCAAGCTCAACTGTATCGAAGCCTGCAAAGGTAAGGTGCCCCTTTTCGTTTACCGAAAGATTGTCACAAATCATTAAATATTTATACCTGCCTTACGCATTTCTGCAAACAAAATTTCTCTATGTGCGTCCTCCATAGGAGTTAAAGGAAGTCTTAAATAATCCTCGCAGAAGCCCATTTCTGCCATCGCCGCCTTAACGGGAATAGGGTTTACCTCTGAAAAGAGTGCATTTATAAGGGGTAAATATTGGAGCTGCATTTTACAAGCAGTCTTAACATCGCCCTCAAAGAATTTCTTACACATAAAAGATGATTCTTTAGGCAAAACATTTGAAAGAACTGAAATACATCCCTTTCCGCCAAGTGACATAATTGGTACAACCTGGTCATCGTTGCCTGAATAAATATTAATATTATCACCGCAAAGTGCCGCAATTTCTGCAATCTTTGAAATATTACCGCAAGCCGCTTTTATACCGTTAATGTTAGGATGCTTTGAAAGCTCCATTACAGTTTTAGGTTCAAGACTTACACCTGTACGTGAAGGTACATCGTAAAGAATTACGGGAGCAGTTGCAACATCAGCAATTTGAGTAAACAGCTTAATAAGTCCGTTTTGTGTAGCCTTGTTATAATAAGGAGTTACTACCAAAACTGCATCTACACCTGCATCGCAAGCGTATTTTGTAAGCTCTAAAGCATAAGCTGCGTCATTTGAGCCTGTTCCTGCAATAATCGGAACACGCTTATTTGCACGCTTTACAGCATAGGTTATAGCCTCTTTATGCTCTTCATCGGTAAGGGTTGAGCCTTCACCTGTAGTACCGCATACAACAATACCGTCAATTCCCTCGGCTATCTGCCAATCGATAAGCTTTCCAAAAGCCTCAAAATCGATACCGTTTTCGGTAATAGGGGTTATAAGGGCGGTAGCCATTCCTTCAAAAACTGGTTTTTTCATAACTATTACATCCTTTTAAAATATTCAATAAAAAATAGCCGATTGCTCGGCTATCAAAAAATCGGAAACGGTAGACAAAATACCGCTAAAAATCCCTTTTTTCGATAGCACTCCGCAAATGCGACAGTAAAACAGATATTATTCTGATTTACCAAGTCAGATGCACGCCTGCATCTGCTTTCGGCGACTGCTCCTTTCACTTTAGCATCTTTCTGCCGAAATTAACAGCTAAAAGCTACTGATAGCACATCGCGCCTCTATCTTATTAAAAATAATATAGCACTAAACATCTAATTTGTCAAGTATTAATCTAAAACTACAAAAGGAGCATCCTCTGCCATAGAATTACTTTCTGTAAAGAAGTAGGAATCAAGAATAGCACGTGCTACGCTTACTGTTGAAAAGGTAGAGCTACCGTGCTCTAAAACTACTGAAACCGCAATTTCAGGCTTATCAAACGGAGCAAAGGCAATAAACACGCTATGGTCAGCTGCGTTATTTACCTGAGACGTACCCGTTTTTCCGCCCACCTTTATAGGATAATTACCGAGTGCCGCACTACCTGTTCCGTCTACGGTAACCGAAAGCATACCTTTTTTAACAGAATTTATACTGTTTTCGCTAAGCTTTATCTTGTTTAAAACTTTAACCTCATTGTTGGCATAGGTTTTAGACATATCATAGGAAACTACCTGACCTATAAGGGTTGATTTATACCTAGTTCCGCCGTTTGCAAGGGTTCCCACATAAGAGGAAAGCTGAAGCGGTGTAAAGGCATTAAGCTGACCTATTGAAATCTGCAAGGTATTACCGCTAAATGTGTCTGACGTGGGCTCCAACAAAATGCCTGCCGCATCGTCCACCTCTACCCCTGTTTTTACACCAAAGCCAAAGGATTTAAAATAATCAGTAAGGGTTAATGCACCTACCCTGCGTCCTAAGTCATAGAAAAAGTAGTTACAGCTTTTTGAAAGTGCGGTAGTTAAATTCATACTACCGTGATAATGCATACACTGTGGTGTAAAATCGTCAAAATAAGTATAATAACGTTTACAGAATATAGTCTCACCGTCGGTGTAGTGACCGTTTTCAAAAGCCGCCAGAGCCACAATAGGCTTAATCGTTGAGCCTATCGGATAAACACCCTGAAAAGCTCTGTTTGTAAGCGGTTTTGCAGGGTCTTTCAGCAGATTTTCATACTGCTCGCCCATAGTAGCAGAATCATAGGTCGGGTAATTGGCAGCACAAAGCACCTGTCCTGTATCTACCCTTGTAACGACTGCCGCACCCGCAGTTGCAGTGCCACCCTCTGATTGAAGCTTTAAAACAGCATCTCTAAGAGCATTCTGTGCCGTTCTCTGCATTACCTTATCAAGTGTCAGCATTATGGTTTTACCCGCAATCGGCGGTTTTGTAACCTCTTTAGAAATAATATTTCCGTTTATATCAAGTCTGTAGGTAAGCTCACCGTCAACACCGCGGAGATATTCCTCTCCCCACAGCTCTATTCCGCTTTTGCCTACCTTATCATTATATGAATATCCCTTATCCTTATATTCCTCCCAGTCCTCCTCATAGATAGGTCCTACTGAACCAATAAGGTTTACTGCGAGGGAGGTATCAACATACTCTCTAAAGGGCACAACATCAACCGTAACACCGTCCAAAACAAAGGAGGATTCCGAAATTTTAAGCATTAGCTCTGTCGGGATATCCTCTGCCAAGGTAAATGGGTAAGAAACTGAAAAATCACGGATAGTCATACTGTATCTGACACCCATAATCTTGCGTTGCTCCGATTTTGAAAAGCCTTTTAAATCGTACTTTTCAATCATTTCCTTTACGCAGTTTTCGGCTGTTGCAAATTTAGCTAGTCCCAATGTTTTAATAAGCTTATCAACCTTACCGTCAGTTTCAAAGGTATAAGGCTCCGCCTTAGTAATAGGAAGCTCATCGGTCCATTCGTGTCCGTTTTCAGCGAGCAGATTCACAAGACACAAAATAACCGAATTAAGATTATCCTTTACATACGCTTTATTAAAAACAATATTATATCCGTCTCTGTTTATTGCAATTTGTCTGCCATAGCAATCAAGAATTTCGCCCCTTGGTGCTTTAAGAACTGCGGTTAAAACATTGGCAGCCCCGTCCGACTTTTCGGCATATTTAGAGGCATTTGTCACTTGAAGGCTGTATATTCTTATTGTATAAAGCAAAATTGCAATAATCAGAATTATTGATAAAACCGTCAACTGAGTTTGACTTTTTCTTTTAAAAGGCAAGCTTTAACCTCCTATTTTTTAGTAAAAGCGTTTAAGTATTTAAACAGATAATAAAACGGCAGTACAAACAATGCCGTATAAACTGCGGAAGGAAAACCATAGCTTAAAACGTATGTGAGATTTTCCTCTGCTTTCATAGCCGGCATATAAAAAATCAACCAATTAAGTATAAAATAAAGAGTTGCAGTTAGCAAAGAAATAACCAATGCCGCCCATATATTTTTATTAAAAAGATTATTCGCCGTAAGGCAAACAATGAGTGCTGTAAGCATTAAGAAAAAGGTGTTGAAGCAATATGCACCCACCGCTACAGAATCAACACAAATTCCGCATACAAGACCTATAAAAAAGGATTTTAAAGGTGTTGAAAAAACGGAATAAGCCACAAGAAGCGGTAAAACAGTAAACGGAACTGCATTTTTAATGCTTATATCTACAGCAGAGCTCAAGTGAAGTATTATAATCACAAAAAATATTGCAAATATAATTGCTTTCACCCATATAGATGACCTCATTTTAAGCATATCAGTCACCCTCAGTAAGAGCTAAACCGCCCTTACCCTCAAAATCAACAATAATCATTACATCCCTTATTTCGTCGATGTTGGCAAAAAGCGAAACAGATGCAAAAATAGATGTATTATATTCGTCACTGCTAACCGCTGAAATCTCGCCAATTAAAAGCCCCTTTGGGAAAATACCCTCACCCGAGGTGACAACGTAATCACCAATAGCTATGTTACAGGAACGGGCAAGATTATAAAACTTTGTAGAATTATTTTTAGACAAATCAAGATTTCCCGAAATAATGCCCGAATCGTTTGTTCGGCTTGAAAGAGCACCAAGTGTAATATCGGGGCTAAGCAATGTTACCACCTTTGAGGTAGTAATGCCAACCTGACCTACGTATCCCACAAGGCCCTCCTCGGTGATTACGGGGTCATATTGCTTTATTCCGTCGGCAGAGCCTTTATTTATAACAAAGCCTTTATACGGGTCCTTTTTATCTGCTGATATTTTGTTTGCAGATGAAAACTTAAAATCAGGATTATTTTCCTTTATTTCGAGAAAATCCTTATAATGTTCATTTTCTCTTACAGTTTCCTCATAATCGACCAACTGTTCACGCAGTTTATTAATCTCCGATTCCAATTCAGCATTTTCAAGCATTGCCTTTTCACCATCGGTATAAACACCGGCAAAATCTGAAATAGCATTTGATATTTTGGTAGTTGCCGCCTTAAACGGAGCTGTAATAGTACCGATAATATCTGCCTGTGGGGAAATTCTGCTACCTAAAATAATACAAAAAACCGATATTGCTATTACTGCAAGCGTTACCGCAAGTATTATTTTAAACTGCTTTGATGCGAAGAAAAAACGCATTTTTATCCTCCGTTGTTAAAAATTATCTGAAACGCTTTCCTCTGCGGAAAACATAATTTTGAAAGCCACTGTCACCCTCAAGACGTTTCTGTGTTCCAAGCACTACGCAATCTAGGGGATTTGCAGCAATAGTAACCGGCATACCGGTTTCCTCGGCTATAAGCTCGGCAAGACCTCTAAGCAGTGCTCCGCCGCCGGTAAGGGTTATTCCCCTATCCATAATATCTGCCGATAATTCAGGCGGGGTTTTCTCAAGCGTTAAGCGTATTGTATCTATAATTTGGGATATAGGGTCGGTCATAGCGTCACGCACCTCTTTAGAGGTTATAACAACCGTTTTAGGAAGTCCGTCAACCTGATTTCTTCCCTTAACCTCAATATCCGTTTCATTTTCATAAGGCTTTGCAGAGCCTATTTCAATCTTTATCTGCTCTGCTGTACGCTCGCCTATAAGTAGGTTGTGCTTACGTCTTACATAAGCGATAATAGCCTCGTCCAAATCGTCGCCTGCTATACGGATAGACTGTGCAGTTACTATATCTCCAAGTGAAATTACCGCAACCTCGCTTGTACCGCCGCCTATATCAACTACCATATTTCCGGCAGCATCCCAAACGGGAAGTCCTGCACCAACGGCAGCTGCCATAGGTTCTTCTACTAAATCGATATCAGATGCACCTGCCTGCTTTGCGGCATCATAAACCGCACGGCTTTCAACCTCGGTTACGCCTGAGGGAATACAGATAACCATTCTAACTCTTGAAAAAAACGAGCCCTTAAGTGCCTGACGCACAAATCTTTTAAGCATTGCGGCTGTTACATCAAAGTCGGCAATAACGCCGTCCTTCAAAGGACGAACCGCTACTATCGAGCCGGGAGTTCTTCCAATCATTTCCTTAGCCTCTGTACCTACCGCACGTACAGCGTCGTTTCGTGTATCATACGCCACAACAGATGGCTCTCGCATAATAATTCCTTTACCCTTTAAACACATAAGGGTATTCGCGGTGCCAAGGTCAAGTCCTATATCTCGTGTAAACATTATTTCTCTCCGTTTTCTACTTTATTTGGTATAATAAACTTTATAGCGTCGTGAATGTTTTCTATTTTTAAATTATCAGTACCTACTGCGTGTTCACCGTCAAGTGTCCAATCAAGACCGTCGCACCCTTCAATTACAACACTCTTTGTATGCAAGAATTCAATACCCTCGCGGTCAAATTCACGCTTTAAAATTCCGTCTATTGCAGGCTGAAGCTTTAAAATGTTATCAGGATTTTTAATCAGTATAATTTCAAAAAGTCCGTCGTTAAGCTTTACCTTGTTTTCATCGTATTTAACAATTCCGCCCACCGACATTGAGTTAGAAATCGCACCGAAAAGAAAATCCCCTTCAACTGTTTTTTCATCGGTTATAAGCTTCATATGAATAGGCTTTATAGTGCCAATGCTCTTTACACCCTCAAGAATATAGGCGGTCTGCCCTAAAACATTTTTAACATTTTGCGGAGTTGTATATGATGCAGACGTAAAAGCACCAAAGGAAGCGGTATAAGAAAAAAACTTATCGCCAAATTTACCGATATCAAGCGTTATTTCCTTACCGTTTGTGATATCCTTTGCCGCTTCCAAGATATTACGGGAAATTCCAAGTCCCTGCGACCACTCATTTAATGTGCCTGAGGGTATATATCCAATCGGCACCTTAACACCTGTTTGCATAATTCCGGTAATTACCTCGTTAAGAGTTCCGTCACCGCCTGAAACCACAACAATATCATACTCATCCTGCTTTATCTCAAGAGCTCTGACAGTTCCGTCTGCCCTTTGCTTTGTGGGATAAACAGTAACATCGAAACCGTTATTCGAAAAAATTTCTACCACACTCATAAGCTCGGTTTTCATTCGAGCCTTACCTGAATTTGGATTTACAATTAACAGAAGCTTTTTAGATTTCAAGTGTATCTTCCTTTCACTAAAACCGATAGTTTATAGGTAATGTGGCGATAGCATTTAGCTCTTGCCCTGCTACATTACCGCTTTCAAACTCGTATATTGCCTGAGCACCTACCATTGCCGCATTATCACCGCAATATTTAAGCGGCGGATAGTAAAGCTCAATTCCTCTTTTTTCACATTCCTCAGCCATACGGCGTCTTAATTCGCTATTTGCCGAAACACCGCCGGCAATAGCTATTTTTTTATACCCGAAATTTTCTGCCGCCAAAAAAATCTTGTCGGTAAGCATATCGCAAACCCTTTCCCTTATAGTGGCACACAGCACAGGAACGTCAATTTCCTGTTCCTTTTGCTTTGCATTATGTATTGTATTTATTACCGCAGTTTTAAGTCCCGAAAAGCTGTAATCGTATTCACCGCCGCCCGATTTCGGATAAGGCAGAGGATATTTCTTAAAATCGGAAACTGTTGCAATTTTATCAAGCGTTACTCCACCCGGGTACTCAAGTCCCATACAGCGTGCCGTCTTATCAAAGCACTCGCCTGCAGCATCGTCCAAGGTGCCACCCAAAATTTTAAAGCTTGTGTAATCGGTAACCTCTGCTATAACTGTATTACCGCCTGAAACCAAAAGACATAAAAATGGGGGCTTTAAATCCTTATGCTGTAAATAGTTTGCCGCTATATGGCTTCTTAAATGATGAACAGGAATAAGCGGTACATTAAGTGACATTGCAAGACCTTTTGCAAAATTTACACCTACAAGAAGTGCACCTATAAGTCCGGGTGCAAAGGTTACAGCCACTGCCTCTATATCACTAAAGGTAAGTCCTGCTCTAACAAGTGCCTCATCGCAAACGGCAGAAATTGCCTCGGTATGTCGGCGTGAAGCTATTTCAGGCACTACACCGCCGTAAATTCTATGCTCTGCTATTTGGGTTGCAACCACGTTTGATAATACCTCTCTGCCCTCAACTATCGCAACCGAGGTTTCATCGCACGAGGTTTCTATTGATAAAATTTTCATTTTTTCAGAACCTTTTTGTTAAAATAAGTGCGTTTTCTACAGGGTTAGTGTAAAAATTTTTGCGTATCCCCTCTGCTTTAAAGCCCATTCTTTCATAAAGACGTATGGCAGATACATTTGATTCCCGCACCTCTAAGGATATAAAGCTTAAAGGAATTTCGTCCTTTAAAGCAATAACCCTCTCTAAAAGTGCCTTTCCAACGCCCATATTTCTAAACGATGGAAACACAGCAACATTTGTAATGTAGCCTTCGTCAAGAATACAGCTAATTCCAATATATCCAAGCACCTTACCGTCCATATCGGCTACAAAGAATTTTGTGCCGTGTGAATAAGCATCCAAAAGTGCATCCTCACTCCAAGGAGTGCTAAAGCATTCACGTTCAAGCCTTGCTATCTGCTTTATGTGGAAATGCTCAATTGGTATTACGGAAAACTGCATAAAGAGTTTATCTATTTCAGATATAATACTGTCTCGGCAAGCTCTATAGACCTTTAAGTCACCGCCAAAGGGGTCAGGTATCCCATTTCCGAGCAGTTGCGTTTTATCGGGAGCTATAGGTAAAATTGCCGACTTGTGAGCTTCACTCATACAATAAATTTTGTCCGCCCACAAAATATCGTCCCTTGTTAAAGGCTTCGATATATGCTCAGACATATCAATGCCAATTTCCCTCATCACACAAAGTGAATTATCGCTGATTTTTTCATACCCTGCAGCAAGACCGCGACTCCTAGCGACAACACCCTCGATTTTAAGGGAGTTTAAATATCCCTCAGCCATAGGGCTTCGGCAGGTATTTCCCGTACACACAAAAAGTATATTCATTATCCCTTAGCCTCTAACCAAGTTTTGCCGTATGAAGCATCGGCAACAAGCTTAACCGCAAGATTTACAGCATTTTGCATTTCCTCAGACAGAAGCTTTGAAACGCTTTCGGCATCCTTTTCATCACATTCTACAATCAGCTCGTCGTGTACCTGTAAAATAAGCTTAGCGGTTGGAATTTCTAAAGCCAGCCTGTTATAAACCTTAATCATAGCAAGCTTTATAATATCTGCCGCCGTACCCTGAATAGGTGCATTTCTCGCTACCCTTTCACCAAAGGCACGCATCATTCCGTTAGAGCTTGTAAGCTCGGGCAAGTATCTGCGTCTGCCAAAATAGGTGGTAACAAAACCGTCAAGCTTTGCTTTTTTAATTGTATTTTCCATATATTCCGCTACCGACGGATATGTGGCTAAATAATTTTTAATATAGCTATCCGCCTCCGACCGTGTTACACCGATATCCTTAGAAAGCGAAAAGGCACCAATTCCGTAAACTATTCCAAAATTAACCGCTTTAGCACGGCTTCGCATAACAGGTGTTACCATATCTATTGGCATTTGGAATACCTGTGAAGCGGTAGCGGTATGAATATCTACACCCGAAGAAAAGGCTTCTATCATATTTTTATCGTTAGCAATGCTTGCAAGCACCCTTAGCTCTATCTGCGAATAGTCGGCATCGCAAAGCACACGCCCGTCACCGGCTACAAAAAATTCACGCAGACGCTTTCCCTCGTCAGTTCTTACCGGTATATTTTGTAAATTAGGCTCTAATGAGCTTATTCGGCCTGTTCTCGCTTCGGTTTGATTAAAGGTGGTATGAATTCTGCCGTCCTCTGCTATTGCAGACTGAAGCCCGTCTGTATAGGTTGATTTAAGCTTTGCAAGCTGTCGGTACTCAAGAATAAGGTTAATTGCCGGATGCTTATCACGTAGCTCCTCCAAAACCTCGGCACTTGTACTGTACCCGCTTTTGGTTTTCTTTTTAGCCGGAAGTCCTAAATCCTCAAAAAGAGCAACACCCAGCTGTTTTGGTGAATTAAGATTGAATTCATAGCCTACCAGCTCATAAAGCTTGTTAGCTAGCTCCTCTATTCTGATGCTTAGCTGATTTGACATATTTTGAAGACCGTTTTTGTCAACCAAGAAGCCTACAAGCTCCATATCGCCCAAAACCTTAGCAAGCGGTAGCTCGATAGTATAAAAAAGCTCTGCCTGATTGGTTTTTTTAAGCTCACTTAAAAGATTATCGCAAGCTATAGAAAACCTTGCCACTGTTTTTAAAAGCTCGTTGTCGCTTCCCTTTACTTCAATATTTATACTGTATTCAGCAAGCAAACGCTCCAGCTCATACGATGCTGACGGGTTACAAATGTATCCCGCAAGCGTAGCATCAAAAACAATGTTTTTAATATTTTGATTAGCCTTGTAAAGATTTTTATAGTCGTAAACCCTTTTGGCTATGTTTTCATTTTCAAGAAGTGACTGCAACTGAGTGTCGGTTGCAAAAAACACCTTATTCTCAGCCGCTAAGACGTTTTGTCCCTCAAGACTAAGAATTGTGATTTGCTTTAATTTTTCCGGGATGCAGTCGCAAAAGCTAAAGCCTTTATTTTCGTCCTGCTTTTCAAGGCAAATACCTATTTGGGTATGCTCTGCCTCAATCCCCATTTTTTCCATAAGCTTGTAAAATTCAAGCCTTGTCATAAGACGGGCAAGCTCTTTTTTGTCACCCTCTGTTATTAAATATGTTTCTACATTAGTATCTATTGGTGCAGTCTTGCAAATTGTACCAAGCGTACGGCTTAAATAGGCACTGTCTTTTCCATTTTTAAGCTTTAAGCGAACGCCCTCTTTTATATCCAAGGCATCAATATTTTCATATATATAGTCTATACTGTGGTATTTTGTGATAAGCTCGGTTGCGGTTTTTTCGCCCACTCCGACAACACCGGGGATATTATCCGATGAGTCACCCATAAGGCTTTTAAGCTCTATCATTTCATCGGGAGTAAGACCGTATTTCTCAAAAAGTGCGTCCTTTGTGTAATTAATAACCTCAGTCTTACCCATTCTTGTGGCTGCCAAAAGCACTCGTGTTTTATCCGAAATCAGCTGAAGTGAGTCCCTATCGCCTGTGGAGATTACACATTCGTTTCCGCTTTGCTCACAATCGTATGCAAGCGTTCCCAAAATATCGTCCGCTTCGTATCCCTCACACTCAATACAGGAATACCCTGCGAGAGTCAGCCACTCTTTTAAAATGGGCATTTGAGAGTGTAATTCCTCGGGCATACCTTTTCTGCCGGCCTTATACTCCGAATACATTTTATGACGAAAGGTAGGTGCTTTAAGGTCGAAAGCAACTGCAACTGCATCAGGACTTTCCATTGCAATCAGCTTGTTTAAAATATTTATAAAACCGTATACCGCATTAGTATGCTGACCGTCCTTGGTAGTAAGCAGTTTAATACCGTAAAAAGCACGGTTTATAATACTGTTGCCGTCTATCGCCAAAAGTTTCAAGCACTATTCCTCCCATTTTGAATTAAATATTTAATATATTATAACACATTAATATTATTATGTCATCTTTTTTTTGCAAAAATTTGAGGTATTTTAACTGTTTGTTTTAATTTTCTTCACTATTTCAGAAAACACACATAATATGTTATTGAAGTTACCTTATATTTTGACTTCAATTACACTTAGGAGGCTTATTTATGTCAGAACTCAAAAACGGAGCAAATCAAAGCTCTGAATTTAAGGAAGCGGTCTGCATAGACGGTGGCAGAGTCTACGATTCCTGCTGCGATAAGGATTGCCTTGAAGATTTAAGATGTTTCTTTTTGCCTGATGCACAGGAGGTTATAAACAATGCCGTAAGCGTACGATTACGCTCTGCAGAAGTACTTAACGCCTTTATCGATGTTCGCCCCGTAAACTTCAACAAAGGCTTCTATTCCTGCGACATCACATTTTATTTCTTATTAGGATTTGATGTTTTCACATCGCAAAATGCTTGTCCCACTTCTGTAAACGGAGTTACAAGCTACAGTAAGAAAGCAATTCTTTACGGCAGTGACGGAAATGTAAAGGTATTTTCAAACACTCTTAATACCGATTGTACTGCACAAAGCATTACTAACGGTACTACCAATTCACCTAAATGCGTAGTTCAGGCGGTTGACCCTATTCCTCTTGGTGCTAAGCTTTGCGAGGTAAGAGATTGCTATGAAAACATTTGTTGCTTACCTCAATGCATTTGTGATATCTTAGGCGGAAATGTTATAACAGATTTACCTCAAGGTACACCTACTGTATTTGTATCTCTCGGACTTTTCACAATTATTCAACTAATCAGAAATGTGCAAATGCTTATTCCTGTTTATGATTTTTGCATACCCGAAAAAACCTGTAGCGATGCTGTAACTACCGACCAGCCCTGCGATGCCTTTAAGAAAATCAAGTTCCCCACCGCCGATTTCTTTCCCCCAAGACCTGACAATATAGATTGTGGCTGTGGTTGCAATTAAAACAAAAAAGGCGGCAACTGCCGCCTTATATTTAAATTTTATAATCTAATTTAAAGCCGAAATATCAAGCTCTGAAAAGCCTTTAAAGAAGTCCTTTAATGCGTCGATATCCTTCTCGACACCGCCTACTACATTGCTTTCAAAATTCATAGGCATTACAGGGTCGTGAACACTTAGTCTTAACAAAAACCAACCGTTTTCGGTAGAAACCCTTATTCCCTCGCGGTTGTCATCGGCAATTTTATAGCTTGGAACTGTCTTAGCGTAAGCTTCAAGCTCGTCTATAACGCGAAGTCCGTAAGCCCTAAAGTCATCTGCCAAAATATTAAAGCGGATTTCCTTTTCCTCCTTAGGCATATCGAGAGTGCTTAAAAGTCCCTCAATATCGGTACCCTTTGCAAGCTCTATAACAATTTTTGTAACAAGATATGCACCGTCATCAAGGAAATAATTTTCCTTTAAAGCGGCATGGCCCGAAGTTTCAATCGCCAAGGGGCAATCCTTACCCTCATTTGTTAATTCGATAGCCTTATTAATAACGTTTTTATATCCACGGCGATAGCGGTAATGCTTACAACCCAAATCGGTTTCAATAAACTTCTTTAAGCCGTCGCTTGTAACCGAATCGGTAACAATATATGCGTCGCGTCTGCCGTTTGTTGCAATATAAGATGCAAGTGCTATAAGTCGGTTGCGGTTGATTTCCTCGCCGTCTTTCCCTACACAGCCTGCTCTGTCAACATCGGTATCGAATATAAGTCCCAAATCGGCATTATTTTCCTTTACAGCCTTGCAAATGCTTTCCATTGCCTGCTTATTTTCAGGGTTGGGAATATGGTTCGGGAACATACCGTCAGGCTCTAAAAACTGACTTCCTGTAATATCTGCTCCAAGCGGTTCTAAAACTCTTTTTGCATAAAATCCGCCTGCTCCGTTACCGGCATCAACTATAATTTTGTATCCCTTTAGTGGCTTTTCGCTTTCAGATTTTCCTGTTGCATTACAAATCATAGCCCTTAGTCTTGCAGCATAAAGTGCCATAAAGTTTACTTCAACCGTAACACCTGCACAGTTAGAAATTACTTCCTCGCCGTTGTTTGCTAAAGCTACAATTTCGGATAAATCAGGGCTGTCTATACCACCCTCAGGAGTAAAGAATTTCAGTCCATTTCGGTCAAACGGGTGATGACTTGCAGTAATTTGAATTGCGGCATCGGTATGCATATCAACAGTAGTCATAAACATTGCAGGGGTAGATGCCAAGCCACAGTCGAGAACCGTAGCACCCGCATTCACAATAGCCTGCTTTACGTGACGGGCAATCTCCTCGCCCGTAATTCTTGAGTCGTGTCCCACAGCTATAAGTAGCTTTGTGGGATTTTTTTGAAACTTATTTACATACCAAGAAATAAATGCAGCTGTAATATCATAAACCGCTTCATTTGTAAGATTTACTTCTTTACCGCCTAAATTACTTGCAATACCTCTTATATCAGTACCGCTTTTAAGTGAACTGTAATCCATAATTTTAACTCCTTAAAAATTCGTAAAAAAATACTGAGCCGAGTAATAGCCAATAAAGAAAAGTGCTATTACTGCCGCCGTATAAAGCATAGATTTTAAAAATATACTTTTAGCTCTGCTGTTCTTTTCCATTACAAAACACCTCAACGGTAGTTTTGACGTAAAAAACAGTATTTAAACACGAGGTGTTATATGACCGTTTACCGCTTATCCGAAAACCGACTGAAAATTGCTCTTACAAACACCGAAATAGCACTTGGCTTTGGTAGCTTAAGGGAGCTTGTCTCTATGAGTGAAAGCGTAAAGCTCAGACTAAAACTGCTGATTTCAAACATAGCAAAAAGCTTTTCCTCGCCAAGCGAAAAAATAAAAGCAAGACTTACAATTAACGCCGACAAGAGTTGCTTTATCGAGCTTTATTTTGTAAAGCTTTATCTTTATCATTTTAACACAAGTGAGGGGCTTATAAAGTCAGTAATAAAAATATTTCCCTTTTACAAAAATACCAAAAGCGATTTATTTTTAATGGATAACGGTTACCGTTTACTATCCGCCTCTAAATTAAATGACCTTTCAAAACACGAAAGTCAAAACAGCATTCATATTGCCTACACAAAAGAACACGGCAAACCGCTTATCTTAAATAATGCAATTTACCGCTTCGGAAAAGCTTTTTTTAAAGGCTTTTAAGATAAGCCATTCTTTTTTCCATATCGTCAGTAAAAAGATAACTGCCCGCAACCAAAACATCGGCACCGGCATTTACCGCCAAGGGTGCAGTTTCGGCATTGATACCGCCGTCAATCTCAAGCAAAACATCAAGACCTTGCCTGCCGATTTCTTTTTTGAGAGCTTCAAGCTTCGAGAGTGACTCAGGCATAAATTTTTGACCGCCAAAGCCCGGTTCTACCGACATTACAAGCACCATATCACAAAGAGGTAAAAATTCAAATATCTCCTCAGGTGCGGTGCAGGGCTTAATGGTAAGACAAGCCTTACAGCCAAGCTCTCGGATTTTTTTGAGCGTTTCTGCTACGGGGCTGCCTGCCTCAAAATGAAATCCCAAATAATCAGCCGCTTTTGCAAATTGTTCTATGTATCTATGCGGTCTGTCAATCATCAAATGAACATCAAGGGTTACATTTGTATGCTTTTTGATTGCGTTTATCACAGGCATTCCAAACGAAATGTTAGGCACAAAAATGCCATCCATAACATCCAAGTGGAGCATATCGGTTCTGGCTTTTTCAAAGCGTTTAACCTCTGCCTCTAAATTAGCAAAATCAGCCGACAATACCGACGGAGAAATTTTAACTGCCATTATTTTTAACCCCTTTAGCTTATACTAAGTTAATTCTATATCATTATACCCCTTTTGTCAACAAATCAAAAGGTTAATTTTTACAGGTTATACTCCAAATAAACCTCGTAATTCTCAAGATTTTTCCACAAAAGCTTTCCGTTTTCAAGTGTCATATAGCTGTGACAGGAGTTCTCCTTAGGAATTGACACCGAGCCTGGATTTATATAAACAAAATTTTCGTATTCAGTGCATTTTGGAATATGTGTATGTCCGTTAAGCAAAACGTCCCCCTTTGAAATAGGAGGCAGATTTTCAGGATTAAGCTTATGCCCGTGAGTAGCGTAAATAAGCCTTTCGCCCACAGGAATTACCGCATAATCCGCAAGAATTGGAAACGAAAGTACCATTTGGTCAACCTCTGTATCACAGTTACCCCTAACACAAAGTAGCTTATCCTTTAAGGGATTAAGCATATCTATCACCCTTTTGGGTGCATAATCTTTAGGTAAATCATTTCGAGGGCCGTGATACAAAATATCGCCCAAAAGCATAATTTTATCTGCATTTTCGCTTTCTATCGCCTTTAAAAGCAAATCGCAGTAAAAGGCAGAGCCGTGAATGTCGCTAGCAATTAAAAATTTCATTTTATTCTCCTATAAGCACCTTTTCAATTTTTCCTATAATCATATTGTGAAGGTCTCCGTTGTACCATTTTTCAAGCGATGCGGTATCACAAAAAGCGGTTTCTGTAAGTGGTGCTACGTACTGCTTTTTACAAATAACCACTAGCCTTGCTTCCTTAAAATAAACCGTATCATCGGCGAATACGGGAGTAAGTCCTGTAAGTTTAGTTTTATCCACATCCCTACCTGACATAGAACCGCAAACCTTGTGGATTTGCCTTTCCTCTCCGTAAAAGCTAAGGGTAAAATAATCGGAATTTTCGATAAATTCCATTGTATATCTTTGAGGACGCACCATAACGGAGACTGCATCGCTTCCCCACATTTCACCCATAAAGCCCCAAGAAGCGGTCATCATATTATAACCGTCCTCATTGCCTGCCGATATTAGCATCCATTCATTACTTATAATATCTATAATATTATCCTTAATTTCTGTAGCTTTGATTTCCTTAAACAAAAAATCACTCCTAATTAGCTGTTAATTTAGCGTATAACTCTCTTATTTGGGCTTTAAGCCCTTGGTTTTCTTCCTTTTTAAGTCCCTTATCGCTTTCAAGCAAAGCCTCTGCCTCTTTGCCTGCAATATGCAAAACACTTCTGTCGGCAAAAAGGTCGGCAATTTTCATATCGGGTAATCCGTGCTGACGAGAACCCAAAAAATCACCGGGACCCCTAAGCTCTAAATCAGCATCGGCAATCTTAAAGCCGTCAGCAGTATCCTTTATAACCTTTAGACGCTCGGCATTAGTATCAGAAATAAGGATACAGTCGGATTTATATTCACCTCTGCCTATTCTGCCCCTTAACTGATGAAGCTGAGAAAGACCGAAACGCTCTGCATTTTCAATTACCATAATAACCGCATTTGGTACGTCTATTCCAACCTCTATTACCGTAGTGGAAATAAGTAAATCCACTTCACCTTGTGCAAAATCACGCATTATGCTTTCTTTTTGGCGGGCTTTCATTTTTCCGTGCAAAAGACCGAGCTTATAATTTTTAAACTCGCCGTTTTTAAGATTTTCATAATATTCGGTAGCCGAGGTTAAATCGCTTTCCTCATTTTCCTCCACCATAGGGCATACAATATAGCCTTGTCTTCCCTCATCCAAAAACTTTTTGATGTATTTATAAATCCTTTGCCTGTATGAGGCGTCTACTAAATACGTGTCAATTTTTTGCCTGCCCTTTGGATATTCATCAATAATACTGATATCTAGGTCGCCGTAAAGTATAAGCCCCATTGTTCTTGGAATTGGTGTAGCCGACATTACAAGCGTGTGCGGATTTTTGGCTTTACTAGACAGCTTACCTCTTTGCGAAACGCCAAATCGGTGCTGTTCGTCGGTCACAACAAGTCCCAAATTCCAAAATTCCACATCATCTGAAATAATTGCATGAGTGCCTATAATAACATCTATTTCGCCTGATAAAAGCTTAGATTTTATAATTTCCTTTTGCTTTTTTGTGGTAGAGCCTGTAAGCAGAGAAACCCTGATACCCGTATTTTCAAAAAATACGCTAATTGTTTTAAAGTGTTGCTCTGCTAAAATCTCGGTAGGTGCCATAAGTGCCGTTTGAAAACCGTTCTTTACAGAAACATACATTAGTGCGGCACTAACAGCTGTTTTCCCACTTCCTACATCGCCCTGAAGCAGCCTGTTCATAGGTCTTTCGCTTTTCATATCGGCAAGGCATTCGTTTATTACCCGCTTTTGGGAAGAGGTCAGTGAAAACGGCAATAAGTTCTCGAACTCACCAAAATAATCCCTTTTAATAATACTTGCTGTCTTACCGCGTTTATGCTCCTTAAGTAGCATAAGTCCTGTTTGCAGAACAAAAAGCTCCTCAAAAACAAGCCTTTTCTTAGCCCTATCAAGCCCTTCGGTTGTTCTTGGAAAATGTATATTTGTAAGTGCGGTTTTAATATCGCAAAGGTTATTTCTTTCCCTTATAGACTGAGGCAAGGTCTCTGTCGGCTCCACAGAAAAAAGGGCGGTTTTAACTAATTTTTCAATAGTTTTTGATGAAAGCTGTTTAGAGGCAGGATAAATAGGCTCAATACCTATAAATGTAGCTTCTTTGATAATAGGCGAGCCCATCTGTCTTATGTAAAAATCACCCTGACATCTGCCGTAAAATAGATATTCGCGGCCCACACGTAACGATTCTGCCAAATAACGCTGATTAAACAGTGTTACCTGCATTCTACCGCTTTTATCCTCTACAAAAAATTTATAAAGTGTAATATTACGCTTTTCCAACGTTTCAATAGGGGTGACAATTTTTGCCTTTATGCAGGAATTTTCATAAAAGGGTGCTTCAGCTATTTCGGTGATATTTGTCCAATCAAGATAGGCTCTCGGATAAAAGTGCAAAAGGGCATCGACAGTATCGATACCCTTGAGTTTTAGATATTCAGCCCTTTTTTCACCAACACCCTTTAAATATCTGATGTCAGTATTGGCAGTTATCATTTATATCACCATAGCCTTCAAAAAAGAATTATTCAACCGAAATAATGTAATAATACACAGGTTGACCGCCGTCTATAAAGGTGATTTCATAACGGCTTCCGTACTTTTCTTCAATTTTTGCCTGTATTTCACTAGCGGTTCGTGAATCTACCTCGCCACCGTGAATAACAGTTACGAACTGACTGTCCTTTTTAACCATTTGCTTTAAAAGTTTTAAAACAGTAGCAGTCAAATCGGTATCAACACAGGTAATCTTACCGCCAAGAAGTGCCATAAGCTCGCCTTTTTTAATCTTGTGACCGTCAAAATCAGAATCTCTTGCCGCAAAGGTAATCTGTCCTGTGGCAATATTCTCTGCTGCTTTTTCCATCTCAATAGCGTTTGCTTCGCTATCTGCATCGGGATCGAAAGTAAG
>JAZNBP010000180.1:0-3921 GCA_045587085.1 Acutalibacteraceae bacterium
CTTCTTGAAGAACCCGGTCTCCACAGAACCCTTTTGGGCGACGGTGTAGGTTCTATGGCAGGTGCTTTCTTCGGCGGTTGCCCGAATACAACCTACGGCGAATCGGTAGGCTGTGTAGCTATTACAGGTAATGCATCGGTTATAACCATTACAACTACTGCAATTATGGCTATCATAATTTCCTTCTTTGGTCCGTTTGTTACATTCTTAGCTTCTATTCCTAACTGTGTAATGGGTGGCGTTTGTATCACTCTTTACGGCTTTATTGCTGTAAGCGGTCTTAAGATGATTCAAAAGGTTGACCTTAACTTAAATAAGAATTTGTTTGTTGTTGCAGTAATTTTGATTGCCGGTATCGGCGGATTAACACTCACCTTCGGCAAGGTTACATTAACTGCTGTTGCTTGTGCTCTTATTTTAGGTATTATTACAAATCTTATTGTATCTCCTAAAAAGGACGAAGAATAACACGCATATATAATATATACTAAAGCCGAGCTTACATAAGCTCGGCTTTAACTATTTAAAGATATTTTATTATCGGCATTATTCCGTTATCCGTAATATCTATTACTGCGTAGGACGGCTTTCCCTCTCTGGGATTTGAGCAAGAACCGGGATTCACAATATAAATTCCGTTTTCATATAATATCTTAGCAATATGTGTGTGACCGTACAGCACAATATCATATCTGTTTAAAAGGGCTGTTTCTTTTAGTTTTTCTATACCGTATTTCACATAATATGTGTGACCGTGGGTATATAGTATACGCTTTCCGTTTATCGTTTCTGTTCCTACAGTGGGGAATTCTGAAAAGTAATCACAGTTTCCTGACACTATATGAAAATTCTTTTCGGGATACATATATGTAAAGTCTTCTATATCCGAAGTGTTATCGCCCAAAAAGAAAATATGCTTTACGTCGCTTTCGTCAGCTAAAATTTTATCAATGACATTTGTTCGTTTGTGTGAATCCGAAATTACCGCAATTCGCAAAATAACACCTTCTAAATTTTAAATATTTACATATATATTAAAACAGATAACGGAGGTTTTTTCAATGCAAAACAATAATTTCAATCCCGAAAAGCTTAAAAATATGAAAGGAAAATCAAAAGAGGAGCTTATGAATATGCTCTCTAATGAGGACAAAGCAAAGCTTAATTCTATATTAAGCGATAAGGCGGCACTTGAAAAGGTACTCAAAAGTGCTGAAGCGTCGGCTATTTTAAAAATGCTTGGCGGTAAATAAAATGGATGAGTTAAGTGAAAAATTAGCCGCCGTTTTAAACGACCCTGAAAGTATGCAAAAGGTACGCTCTGTTGCAGAGAGTATTCTTGGAGATAGAGAGCCTAAGGAAGCTAAAGCAGAAAATATGAATTTAAGCGAGCTTTTGGGGGCTAGCGAGCTTAAGGGCTTGGTTTCTATAATTTCACGCTTTAACGAGGGTGGAAATGATGCAAGGTCACAGCTACTCCGAGCATTAAAACCGCATTTAAGTGAGCCTAGACGAGAAAAGGTTGAAACGGCTATTAAAATTTTAAAAATAATAGAGCTTTTACCTCTTTTGAAGGAAAGCGGATTACTAAAGCTTTAGTTAAGGTGGTGTTTTAAGTGGATGCTGATTTTTTCCGTCAACAGCAGGCGGCAATAAACAGAATGCGGGAAATGAATCAAAAATCTGCTTATTATGTACCCCCTAAAGCTCAAAACAAACCGAATGAGCCAAAGAATGTGCCGTCTAATATTAATAAGCATCCGTCACCGAATACAAATAGCGGTATATTTTCAGGTCTTAATATACCGTTTTTAGATACACTTTTAAAAGAAAAGGACGCAACACTTATATTAGGTTTATTATTAATACTTCTTAGTGAAAACAGTGACAGGCTTTTGCTTTTGGCATTGGTCTACATTTTACTGTAATTATATAATGTGTATTATAATTTTTGCACAGCAACACAATATGACAATTTTTTTGGGGACAAGCCTTTATACTAATAATGGTTTGTCCTTTATTTATATACATTGTATAGGAGGTAGATTAATGTCAGTAGAAATTAATGTTACGGGTGAGGTTGTGACGGCTTATTTAAGTGGTGAATTAGACCACCACACCGCACGGCTTGTACGGGAGGAAATAGATAATGCTATAGAACTTAATATGCCAACTCTTTTGGTCCTCGATTTCGGTAGTGTAAGCTTTATGGACAGTTCGGGTATAGGTCTTGTTATGGGCAGATATAGGAGTCTTCAAAAAACGGGAGCTTCACTCCATATAACAAACACTCCGCCTCTGATTAACAAAATGCTCAAATTAGCCGGTATAGAAAAATTAGCAAAGCTTGAAGAAAGGTGAAATTAAAATGAAAGTAAAAAATAAATTCAGTATGACTTTGTTGTCTCGTTCCTCTAACGAGAGCTTTGCAAGGGCTTGCGTTGCGGCTTTTGCAAGTCAGCTAGACCCCACTATTGAGGAGATTAATGATATTAAAACCGCCGTATCGGAAGCGGTAACTAACTGTATTGTTCACGCATACAAGGAAACACTAGGCAATATTTACATAACCTGCGAGCTTATTGATGATAACTCAATAAGAATAAAAATCCGAGATAAGGGCTGCGGTATACCTAATATAGAAAAAGCCATGGAACCGCTTTATACAACCCTCGGCGGAGAAAGGGCAGGTCTAGGATTTGCGGTTATGCAATCCTTTACTGATAATATAAAGGTTGTTTCTAAAGAGGGAAAGGGAACCACTGTGACCTTAATTAAAAAAATTAGCTTAAGGTATAATTCAAATGCTCAAAAATAATACCGAACGGGATAAGTTTATTGAAGAAAATTTAGGTCTTGTACATTCTATTTGTAAGCGTTTTTGTGGCAGAGGTATCGAATATGAGGATTTGTATCAGGCAGGATGTATGGGACTTGTAAAGGCACACGACGCTTTCAATCAAGAATTGGGACTTTGCTTTTCTACCTATGCGGTGCCCGTAATAATGGGCGAGGTAAGACGTCTTTTTAGAGACGGCGGTGCAGTAAAGGTTTCTCGTTCTTTAAAAGAGCTGTCTATTAAAATAAATTATCAAAGGGAAAGGCTTGAACAAGAATTAAACCGAGAGCCTACTGTAACTGAGATAGCAAATAGCCTCAATGTAACCTCAGAAGATGTGACCGAGGCGGTATGTGCTACTCAAGGCACGGTGTCACTTACCTTTGAAGGCGATGACGGAATTAGTGAAATCGATTTGCCTAGTAAAAGCCTTGAGGACGAAATAGGCAATAGATTGATTTTAGATGAAGCGTTCGGCATTTTAACCGATAAAGAGAAAAAAATTATGGCATATAGGTATTATAAAGGCTTAACACAAAGCAAAACTGCGGAAATTCTTAATCTCACTCAGGTGCAGGTTTCGCGAATAGAAAAAAAGGCACTCGAAAAGCTGAAGGGTTTTCTTTCGGCAGGTTAGTTGATTGTGGTCGAAAAGTGCATAAAAACGCTATATATTGGAAAGCTTTTGTGCATAAAACACTAATTGGAAAATTTTTAAGTTTTTTTGAAAAAAAGTGTTGACAAAGGGTAATTGATGTGGTATTATAATCAGGCGCTCCAAACGAGGGGTGCCAAAAAACGGACCTTGAAAATTAAACAACGACAATAATAAGGACCCGACAATTCTTAAGAGAAATCGAGAGAAAAGTCAAGTGTACTTTAAAAAGTAAACGGACAAAAATAATGCGTCAGCATTAAAGTAAAGAGCTAAAGAGCACTTTAAAAAAGATTTTAACACGAAAGTGTTGAGATATAATTTTTTAGAGAGTTTGATCCTGGCTCAGGACGAACGCTGGCGGCGTGCCTAACACATGCAAGTCGAACGGAGTGTTTCGCTGAATTGATATAAGCTTGCTTAAGGA
>JAZNBP010000181.1:0-4453 GCA_045587085.1 Acutalibacteraceae bacterium
CTCATTTCATAATAAATTTAGATTTTTTATATTACTGTTATAACTTATTCTTAAAAGGTTTTTGGATAAGTCTTCAGTAATTTTTGCAAAAAATTCAAATCTTTATGAAAATTCTGGATTTTTTACAATTTTATTTTGTAGGACTTTATATCAGGCTTTATTTAGTCTATTGTTACCGTACGAGTTTTCTCATCCCATTCAACATTTCTTTCAAAGCTTTCAGAAACAGCTCTGACAGGAACTAATGTTCTGCCGTTATAGAGTACAGGTGAAGCTTCCAGCTCTGTTTCTATACCGTTTTTATATAATTTATTATCCCCTATCTTAAGAGAAATCAATGTATCGGAAATCTTTGCTGTAACAGTCTGCGTATCACCGTACCATTCTACTTTTGCACCCAAAGCTTCAAATATTGCACGCATAGGCACTAATGTTCTTCCGTTTACTATTATAGGATCAACATCAAATTCAAGCTTCTTGCCGTCAACAAAGACTTCTATTTCTTTATTTGGGTCAACTTTCTCTTCTTCGTCTTTTTCTTCTTCAAAATCTGAATTTATATCTATAACTACATCTTCATACTTTTTGACATACTCTGCACGTGAGTTCATAAGTCTATCATAATCATCAGGAAGATATTGTTTATACATCGAGCCATCTTCTCTATATGCTTGATTAAAAGAAAAGAGTCTAAACCCAAGGTCAGCTATAATTTCTTCAGTTTCAGCAGTGTCAAGTACAGTTCCGTTTCTTTTTAGCGTGATATTTTCAAATTCAAGTCTGTCCTCATTTTCAAATTTTATTATTACCTCTACATTTCGCTCGTTACCCGGATAAAGGTCTATATAGCTTTCTGAAAATTCTGTTACAGGTTCAAATAAATAATAGCTTTCGTCAGTCTTTGGCTTATATAAAGTCTCTCTTATAGTTAGATTTGCTTTAGAGAATTTATCTTTATGATATGTGTTATATGTATAATACCAAATTTCATCCTTATCTCCACTTATTCGCATAAAATATCTATCAATATTTCCTTCATAAAGGACACCATCTACATAGCTATTTAAAACATAATGCCTTATTTCAACATCTGCAGTCCCGTCGCTTGAAACCTTGTCAAACCAGGCTGCGGTGTTGTTATAAATTTTAAATCGTGCTACCCCTGTAAGCTCACCAACAAAATCCTCATATCTTAATTTGCCGTTTATAACCATAATGTTATGAACATTGCCATACTTGTCCTTATACTTTCCGTACTGTTTTATATTTTGTTCCTTATTCCCTGAAGGTAGTTTTTCATCGGTAATATAGTATTCTTCCGTAGGATACTTGTCACCTATTGCAGCAAGCTCTGCTTTCTTTAAATCCTCTTCCGTAGGTGTTAAGTCAGGCTCTGCTATAGGATCGGTTACAGGAATGGGAGGATAATGTTCTTTTATGTAGGCAACCGCCTCATCATAGGTATAATTTACATTATCATATCTATCAGTATTGTAAACAAAGTATAAAACTTCTTCACCATCTTCATTTGTATGCTTTTTATATGCTTTAATCCACTTTGATGGCGGAGCTACCCATTCATATTCGCCATCATATCCCTCACAACCTCTGTAATAGTAATATTCCGCATTGTCATTAAAATTTCTTTTTTTAGCTCTTGCACTAAATTCACTGTAATTTTCATTGCCTGTGAAGGTGTCTTCTTTATCTATCCTAATTATCTCTGTTGTAGGTCTTAAACCAAAATCAAAAATCAATTCATCTTCAAGCTCTAATGGGTCTGTCGCATTTGATTTGTTCGCATTTTTAAAATTTATTCCGTAAAATTTAATTCTTTCATCATTATCATTATTCTCCAAGGTAAGAATAAAATGCTGTCCACTATACTTTTCTCTTAATTTCTCATCTGTAGTTTCTTTACTTCTATAGTCTTTTGCGGGAAACCATTCAAAAAACGTTTTACCGGTATTCTCATACCAACCCTCATCATATGGTGAATAAAAAATAAAAATTCCGTTTACTTCTTTGGTTTCATCTGCGACACTCGTAGAAATATCCCAAGGAGATTCATAAGGCTCTACAAATATTTCTCCATCTTTTCCGAATATTCGCATCGCCTGCGTGCCAGAGCCCATTACAAATTCTATTTCCAGCTCATCATCTTCCGAAAGCTCATAAAGCCAAGTATCTTTAAACTTTGGATATTTATTCATATCAAGAGTAAATTTAGCTTTGTAGAAAATTTTTGCCGTTTCAAACCCTGAAGTGTATTCACTACTTATATGAGCGTGTGCAGAAAATGCAGAAAATGAGATATTTAATAGAGTTATTAAGATTATGCATAAAATCATCATTTTTTTCTTCATAATATTACCCTCCTTAGATTTTAGTTGAAGTCTCCCATTACCAAAGCAAGATGATATCGCCAAAACACTTGCAATTATTCTTCTTGAATTTCTTTTTAACATAAAAATTACCTCCTTTTTGATTGGGCTCTATATATATAACCCAATCCAAGGAGGCTTTTTGGACAATTTTTTTAAGATTTTTTCTATTTTCTTAAAATCTGTGTATTTTTCGCAATTTTTATCATCTCTTTTTGTGAAATTTTACCTGTTAAAGAGAATTTCTTTTCCCCGTCAATCCATACTAATATATTAACATTTTCATTACTTGAATAAATAGCGTCATATCCGTTAATAAATAGTTCTTCTATTTTGGCATTTTCAGTGTCTATAATTTTAGTTGAATTTATAGGGTGCATACCAAATGTAATCATTTGATTTTCATTCTCTAATGTTAAATCTATATGCATTTCAGTGGAAAATTTTTCAGTAAGGTTAAATCCTTCAGGGATATAATCCAAAATTATATTTTCATCTTCATACCGTCCGTCAAGTTTGATCATTACAGTTTCCACTGCATTAAAATTATCGGTTGTTGTTTCCTCAATAGATGTTTTTTCTAAATCTTCTTCAATTTTAATTGCTTCTTCTTTTTTGCAAGCTGATGTTAATAAAATAACAACTGTTATAAATAAAATTTTAATCATTTGTTCCCTTTTCCTCTCTGTTCCAAATGGTCACTCCTTAAAAGAGTCTTCTGCAACAGCACTTTCCGCAATCTTTATAAGCTCTTTCCTTTCAATGTTGCCTCTAATAGAATAGCTGAAATTATCATCTTTCCAATAAATCGTAATTATACTGTTTTTTTTCACTAAAACGGCAGAACTGTCTTTTATCTTAATCTTCTTTTTACCCTCTCCAGATATACTATCAAGGTCTATATCTTCTTCTGTATACGTTGAAAAAGTGAAATACTTTTTATCATTTGTAAACGTAATCTTTTCTATACCTTCATCATATTCATTATTTTTCAAAGTAAAGCTTACAGGCACATATTCAAAGCTTATATAATCAGATTTAAAATTAATCGGTTCATTTCCCAAAAAAGTAATTTGAGTTCCTTTGTTTTTCTTGTCAAAATCATAAATTAACCCTATTCTTTTCCACGCCGTCGCACCGTAAAATACCGCACTCCCCATTGCTATCACAATAAAACATACGGCAATTTTTGAAAATACTGAAAACTTCAAAACCTTTTCTCTTTTTCTTTCTGCTTTAAACAGTCTTTCCATTTTCTCTATATGCTCTTTTGAAAATTCTATACCCTCTGTCGGCGCATTAATTTCTACTGCAAGCTCTGAAGCCGCGATACTTGCTGATTCTTTGAATAATTTTTCATCATTACACATATTATCTTTTCTCATCATATATCCTCCCTTCCAATTGCTCTGAAAGTTTAGTCTTTGCTCTTGAAAGTCTTTTTTCAACAACATAACGGCTTATCCCCAAGAGTTTTGCGATATCCCCATTTGTTAAATCGTGAGCATATTTAAGAATAATTATATCTCTGTAAATAGCATTCAGGCTTTTAATCGCGTCTGCAATTTCTCTTGAATTTTCACTTTTTACAACAATATTCTCCGCATTATCCTCATCACCCGATAAATTATTCATATCTCCTTCTAAAATCTCTTTTGAATGTTTTTTCTTAATATCAATCGCAACATTCCGACATACTGTAATCAAAAAACCCGAAGCTTTTGTACTGTCTTTCTCATCTATCTTATCCAAATGCTTAATTATCCTATAAAAAGATTCGCTTACAGCATCTTCTGCCAATTCTTTATCAGATAGAATCCTGTAAGCCACCCAATACATTTGATTTCTATGCTTATAATAAAGTCTCTCAAGTTTCGTTTTATTGTCATTATCTCCAAATGCTGTAAAAAACATATCCTAATGTCCTCCAAATATATTAGTATAATCTACGACATATATATCCAAAATCCAAAAAATCCGCAGACAAAGCTAAAAATTGAAATTTGAACTATCAGCATAATCCACACAGATACTAAAAATACAGGTTTTCGGGTCTTATGCCTCGCCTT
>JAZNBP010000182.1:0-3226 GCA_045587085.1 Acutalibacteraceae bacterium
CGATAAAAAGGTTGCTAAGGATGTAAATAACTACGAAGTAACCGACAAGAACAAGCTTATCTACTACACCGATTATGAGGACGATACATACACAATGTATTATGACGGCAAGAAGATTGATGACGATGTTGTACTTGGTGACAATGAACATTCTACATTCACCTCTAAGGATGGCGATGTATACTACTACACCGACCTCGATGAGGATACCGACCTTGCAACTCTTAATATAGTTAAGGGTGGTAAAGGCAAGACTATCGCAAACGATGTAAATGGTATTCGTATCACTCCCGACGGCACATTAGCAGTTCTTCACGATTATGATTCGGATGACGGCGAAGGTACCTTATCTGTATACAAGGGCAGCAAGCTTAAGAAGATAGCTGAAGAGGTTAACTACCTATCTTATGTAGCTTACAGATTTGGTGATTGGTACGCAAATTATTAATTGCTTTAATATATCTTAAATATTAGATAAAAGCCTTCTCACTTAATTGTGAGAAGGCTTTTTTATTTGCATTGTACAAAATCACGAGGGCTTACCCCGAATTCTGCTTTGAAGGCACGGAAAAAGTTAGTGTAGTCTGAAAATCCGCAAAGTATACTTGCCTGACCTGCGGTCACCCCTTCTGAAAGCAAATCCTTTGCCACATTCAGTCTTTTAAGAGTAATATATCGATGTATGCCGGTGCCGATATTTTTGCTAAACTCGTGGGAAAGATGATATTTGCTGACAAAAAACTGCTTTGCAATTATATCCAGAGTAATCTCCTCATTATAATGCTTTGAAATGTAGTCAAGCACTTCGGAAATAAGGGTGGTGGAACGGTATTTTTCAGCAGAATCATTAGTCTTGATTAGTGCAATTCTGTTAAGAAAGGTCATAATCTGCAAGAAAATTCCATACGCACAAATATCACTGCCAAAGTCCTCAGAATGATATTCCCTGAGCATTTCTTCAAATAAGTTGTGTATTTCCTGCTTTTGAGAAAGTGTAGGTCGCATAATGTTTTTGTAGCCTTCGGCAGTCTTATCGAAACAGGATTCCAATATTCCGCCGTCTATTGCCGAAATATAGGCTTTATCAATCCATAAAACTATTCGTTCGTAATTTTCGGTGTCACTTCGAGGTATAGGCTTGTGTAACTCAAACGGGTTAATAAGCAAAATGTCCCCCGGCTTCAGGTGGTAAATACTACCCTCAATCCAATAATCAACCTCTCCGTCGATAAAAACAAACACCTCATAAAAATCGTGATAATGCACGTCCATATGTCGGGTTTTGATATCAAGATAATGAAAAATCTCGTATGTATTGCCGTTCATATTTTGTCTTGGGTCAAATCTTTGTGTTTTTCCTCGCATAAATAATCACCAGTTTAATTTTACAGCAATTATTACAATATGTCAAACAATTTATGCAATTATCATTGCAATTTTTTTGTGTTATCCTTAAAATATAAAAATATAGGAGGAATTCACTATGGAAAAATTTGTGCCCGTAGTAGTTATTAAAGAGTTATCCGAAACCGACAAAATTTTAACCGCACTGAAAAACAGCGGTATTAACTGTGCTGAAATCACATTCCGTACTGCCTGTGCTAAGGAAGCTGTCGAATATGCCTGCAAGCATTACCCCGATATGAGTATTGGTGCCGGCACCGTAATTAATAAAGCTCAGGGTGAGGACGCATTAAGTGCCGGTGCACAGTTTATTGTGTCCCCCGGTCTTTCACTAGATGTGGCATTGCTTTGTAAAGAGCGTAATATACCTTATTACCCCGGTTGCGTAACACCTACCGAAATTATGCAGGCTTTGGATTTAGGAATTACTACCGTTAAGTTCTTTCCTGCTAATGTTTACGGCGGACTTAAGGCATTAAAGGCACTTTCTGCACCATTTCCGCAGGTTAAATTTATTCCTACCGGCGGTGTTGACAGAAGCAATATTGACGAATTTTTAGCCTTCGATAAAATTGAAGCTATCGGCGGCAGCTTTTTTGTAAAAGAAGCACTTGAGAAAATGGAGGAAAAATAATATGTCTAAAGTTGTTACCTTTGGCGAGCTTATGTTAAGGCTTGCACCTAACGGTTATTACCGTTTTTTCCAGAATGACCAGCTGCAGGCTACCTTTGGCGGTGGCGAAGCAAATGTTGCAGTTTCCCTTGCGAATTACGGTATTGACAGTACTTATGTTACAAAATTACCTAAGCACGCAATCGGTCAGGCTGCAGTAGACAGTCTCAGATATTTCGGTGTTGACACCTCTAAAATCGTTCGCGGCGGAGAGAGAGTTGGTATCTACTACCTTGAAAAGGGTGCTTCTCAGAGAGGCTCTGTTTGCATTTATGACCGCAAGTATTCGGCTATTCAGCAAGCCGATGTAAACGATTTTGATTGGGATTCTATATTTGAAGGTGCCGATTGGTCCCATTTTACAGGTATTACTCCCGCCCTTGGCGAAAACTTGGTTGAGATTTGTAAAGTCGCTTGTAAAAAAGCTAAAGAAAAGGGAGTTAAAATTTCTTGCGACCTAAATTATAGAGGTAAGCTCTGGACAAGAGCAGAAGCAAACAAGGCTATGACCGAATTATGCCAATATGTTGACGTTTGCATTTCTAACGAGGAGGACGCAAAGGACGTTTTCGGCATTGAGGCAGAGGACAGTGATATTTACGGTGGTAAATTAAACCACGAAGGCTATAAGTCGGTAGCAAAGCAGGTAGCTGATAAATTCGGCTTCGAAAAGGTTGCAATTACCCTTAGAACATCTATTTCCGCTAACGATAACGATTGGGCAGGTATGCTTTACGACGGTGAGGATTACCACTTCTCTAAAACATATCATTTGCATATTGTAGACCGTGTAGGTGGCGGTGATTCCTTCGGTGGCGGACTTATCTATTCACTTCTTTCAGGTAAATCCTCTAAAGAGGCAATTGAGTTTGCCGTTGTCGCTTCGGCTCTTAAGCATTCGGTTGAGGGCGACTATAACCGCGTTTCTGTGGCAGAGGTTGAAAAGCTTGCCGGTGGCGACGCATCAGGCAGAGTACAAAGATAAATTTATATTGGTTTTGAATTAAAATAAACGGGACGATGTAGGCATCGTCCCGTTTATTTGTGCGATTTATTTATTATGAAAAACCAACGGCAGGAGCAAGCCCCTGCCCTACAGCATATTAATTTTATTTGTTATTTATTATTTATTATTTATTCTTTTGTTAT
>JAZNBP010000183.1:0-17897 GCA_045587085.1 Acutalibacteraceae bacterium
CCTCACGAAGCTCCTTACGTAAAACGGTGTCATCAGCAACCGAAATACCCTTGTAGTCAACGATTACTCCGGCAACAGATGCTTCGATATCTGCTTTAAGGTTAGCAACTATTTGCTGTTTTTGTTCTAAAACTGAAGCGTTTGGCAATGTAATTCACCTCCACAAAACAATAAATGCCTGTTCCAAAGCGAGGAACAGGCATAAAACAACATTAATTAAAGTGTTAATTTTAGGCGCTTACCTCGGTAGGCGTTAAACTTACGGCTGATGCCACCTACTGTCTTTGGATTGCAACACTGTGATTATACTAAATCTTTTCCTCTTTGTCAAGCATTTTTTGAAATTTATTTTATTTTTGCATTTTTTCGGTAAAATTTCTATATATTTTTAAAAAATTTCTAAAATTTTCAAATTTCCTCTTGACATTTTCGCTTTAAAGCGTTAAAGTATTAAAGTAAACTCTTTTTTTAAGGAAAGGATTGATAAAAAATGAATTCAACCGTAGCAATTACAATTCCTATGCTTATCTGCTTTTTTGGACTTATGATAGGTGTCGGACTTTATTGCAAAAAGCACTCTACTAATGTAGACGGATTTGTCTTAGGTGGCAGAAACGTAGGCCCTTGGCTTACCGCCTTTGCATTCGGTACATCTTATTTTTCGGCTGTTATATTTGTAGGCTATGCCGGTCAGTTTGGTTGGAATTTCGGTCTTGCTTCTACCTGGATAGGTCTTGGCAACGCATTTATCGGCTCACTTTTGGCTTGGATAATTTTAGGTAAGCGTACACGTCTTATGACCAAGCACCTTGATTCAAAAACTATGCCCGACTTTTTCGAAAAGCGTTACGATTCAAAAAATCTTAAAATTATAGCCTCTGTTATAGTTTTTATTTTCCTTATTCCGTATACCGCATCACTCTATAACGGATTATCCTCGCTCTTTAATAATGTATTTTCCATTCCTTATTGGGTAATTGTTGTAGTTATGGCAGCACTTACAGGCTTATATGTAATTTTCGGCGGATATATGGCGACTGCTATTAATGATTTTATACAGGGCATTATAATGCTTGTGGGTATTG
The DNA here is from genome assembly GCA_045587085.1 of Acutalibacteraceae bacterium. Taxonomy (GTDB): domain Bacteria; phylum Bacillota; class Clostridia; order Oscillospirales; family Acutalibacteraceae; genus UBA737. The sequence continues at coordinate 1,086 of JAZNBP010000183.1, forward strand.
TAGCCGTAATATTAGCGGTTCTTCACCAAAACGGCGGTCTCGGTGAGGCGGTACAAAGCCTAAAAGAAATTAATCCGCAATATACCACAGTAGGCGGTCCTAACCCCTTATTCTTAACCTTTGTTGTACTACTTACCTCACTGGGCACTTGGGGACTTCCTCAAATGGTGGGCAAATTTTACTCAATAAAAAATGACAAGGCTGTAAAAACCGGCACCATAATTTCTACTATTTTTGCAGTAATTGTTGCAGGCGGTTGCTATTTCTTAGGCGGATTTGGAAGACTTTACACAGACAAAATGGCAGAGCAAGGCTTTATCAGCGAAAAGGGAGTTCTTTTTGATAAGGTAATTCCTACAATGCTTAAAGATTTGCCCTCTTTGGTAGTAGCACTTATAATTGTATTGGTTCTCGCAGCTTCTATGTCTACACTATCATCCCTAGTGCTTACATCATCCTCTACATTGACACTTGATGTTGTAAATCCTGTTTTATCACGTAAAAACAAGCTGGGCGAATCAAAAAGTATTCTAATAATGAGAGCATTTATAGTTTTCTTTATAATACTTTCAGCTATTATCGCAATTTTAAAAGATTCTATTTGGAAGGATTCCGTATTCATCGCTCAAATGATGGGCGTTTCGTGGGGTGCTTTGGCAGGCTCGTTTTTGGCTCCCTTCTTATACGGTCTATATTGGAAAAAGACCACAAAAGCAGCGGTTGTTGCCTCCTTTATATTCGGCACAGGTCTTGAAATAGTACAGTTGCTTTTAAGTGTAGGTCTTTTCAAACTCACAAATCCTGTTCTGTCTTTTGTGTTTACCAATTCGCTTTACTCAGGCGTTTTCGCAATGGTGGGTGGACTGATTATTGTGCCTATTGTAAGTCTTTTAACACAAAAAACAAAGCCTGAAGCGATAGACCAAAAATTTGAATGCTTTAACAATTAAAGTAAAAAGCTGTCTTGTAAATTCACAAGACAGCTTTTTTATTACATATAAATATTTTGTATTTGCGTTCCGCCCTGCCGTAAAGTGCTTAAAATAACCTGACATTCAGTCAGGTGGGTGTCGGCCATACGGTTTCGCGCTCCCTTCTTCCGAACTCGGCACAGCCGCGGGAGGTCTGCAAACCCGCCGTATGAGCATAGACCCCAATAAAAAGGTTGTAGGGTTATATAAGTCACGGTCCGCGTACAGGGCAGAACTGTTATTTCATTTATCCTCTATTTCAAAGAATTCTTCAAGTCTTTCAACGAATGCCTCGGCTACCATTTCGTACTCATCGTCATCCTCAATCTCGAAGAAATATTCCTCACCATTTTCCTCGCCAACCTTAACGATAACTAATTCACCGCTATCGTCAAGCATATCCTTAGGATTTTCAAAAGTGGGAAGCAGTGCTAAATATCTGCCATCGTCAGTTTCAATAGCATCAAGCACCTCAAATGTGTATTCCTTACCATCATCATCGGAAAGGGTTACAATATCAGGATTATACTCATTATTATTGATTTCGTTCATATTTTTATACCTCGCTTTTTGTTAATTTTAATACGTATCGAGCTTTAAGTCAACTAAAATTTATTTTTTACTGTTTTCGTAATCAATTATCTTTCTGAATTGGGTTTCGTAAAGCAGACGGTACCCATCGCTTTGCTCTAAAAGTGTATCGTGCGTACCTGTCTTTGTAATAACGCCGTTTTCAATAAGCATTATTTTATCTGCCGCCATAACCGTTGAAAGCCTATGGGCTATTACAATACTTGTCCTGCCCTTCATTACGCGGTCAAGAGCCGACTGTATAAGACTTTCAGAAACCGAATCAAGTGAGGAGGTTGCCTCATCCAAAATAATGATTTTCGGGTTTTTCAAAATTACACGGGCAATAGAAACTCTCTGCTTTTCTCCGCCCGACAGCTTTAATCCGCGATTTCCGACTACAGTATTAAACTTTTCGGGCAAAGACACAATAAAATCATAAATATTTGCAATTTTGCAGGCTTCTTCTATTTCGTCCATTGTAGTCTCAGGCTTTGCGTATAAAAGATTTTCAAGTATAGTGCCGTTAAACAAATAGGTATCCTGCGTTACAAGACCGATATTTTTACGCAGATAGGATAAATCGTAATCCCTTACGTTGCAGTCGGCTACTAAAACGTTTCCCTTTTTAGTATCGTAAAGGCGTGGGATAAGACCTATTATTGTAGATTTTCCCGCACCCGAGGTGCCGACTATTGCATACATTTTACCGCTTGGAACCTTAAAGCTTACGCCCTTTAGTATAGGCTTATCCTCGGTATAAGAAAAGCTGACGTCTAAAAATTCAACCGAAGCGTCCTCCATTAAAGGCGTTAACGGATTTTCGGGATTTTCAATTTCAAGGCTTTGGTCAAGATAATCGAATATACGGGTAAAAAGTGCCAGAGAGCGAACAAAATCAACCTGTAAATCAAGCAAGCTTCTTACCGGCTGATAAAGTCGGTTTACAAGCGCTACCACTATTGTAATATCACCGACCGTAAGACCTGTATCCCTTTTAGAGAGTATAAGAAATCCGCCCGCAAAATATATCATCAAAGGGGCAACCTGAATAAACATACCGAGCAAGACGTGGAACCAGCTGCCTGCCCTACGCTCTTTAATCGTGATTTTAGTGGTTTCATCATTTATCCTTTTAAATTTTTCGTATTCCGACTTTTCTTTAGTGAAAAGCTTTACAAGAAGCGAACCGCTGACCGAAAGCGTTTCATTTATGTGCTGATTTAATTCGTCGTGCTTTGCTTGTGACTCTGACGCCAGATTCCACCTTTTAAGACTGACCTTGCGTGTGGGGAGAATTAAAAGAGGTAACACCAGAAGTCCCACTATTGCAAGACGCCAATCCGTATAAAACAGATATGCTACCGATACCGCAACGGTTAAAAAATTACTTATAAGAGAGGTTAGCATAACCGATATTACCGAGCTTACGCCGTCTATATCGCTATTCATACGGGTTATTATATCGCCCTGCTTTTCATTGGTGAAAAAGGAATGAGGCATATGCTGTAAATGGTCATACATTTCGTTCCGCATATCAAAAATTATTTTTTGCGAAATCCAAGAGTTTATGTATTGCTCCAAAACGCTTATCACCTGAGAAGCGGTAAGTATTACAAAGGCTAACACGATAAGCTTTAAAAGATACGCCATTGTGGTGGAGCTATCGATAATAGAATCTACTATCTTACCTGTTACGACAGACGGAAAAAGCCCTAATACGGCAGAAATCACAAGAGCCATAAAGACTAATGCAAAATACCATTTATAAGGCTTTAAGTAACTGCATATTCTAAACAAAAGCTTTTTTGTAAGCTTTGGCTTGTTCTTTTTTTCTTCTTCGGTTAAAAAACCGCGAGGTCCGCCCCCAATACGCATAGGTCCACGCATTCCGGGTGGCGGAGGCATCATAGGTCGCATACTATTCTCCTTATCCAAAACTACAAGAAATATTATACCATATTTTTTCAAAAAAAGCAAAACATTTATTAGTATGCTAACAATTTTTCTGTGTTTTATATAAAAACAGAGAATTCAAATTGTTTATTTGTACAAATTATATAAAAGTTATCAACTTTCTATTGACAAAATGTGTATTATGCATTATAATGAAGACACAGAAAGAAAGGAGGACTCAAAAATGAAAGAGGCAACTCCACCTGCAAGGTTTCTAAAATACTAAGAAAGATGTGATTCCAATGAAGTAAGAAATTAGCAACCCCGACAAAAACTAAAATTAACGGTGAATTCCAATGTACAATTAATGCTATTCCAAAAAATTATATATTAAGTTTAATTGAGGTATAGTCTAATGATTTAATCTTATAACCTTTAGTTTAGAATAATATAGCGAGATGGTATATATGAAAGTTATCATAAGAAATGATTTCAAATAGTAAACGAAAGGTTGTATCCAATGCACAGTTAATTTTAATCTGATATTGCAAGGTTTCTGAATTTAGTAAGAAATTTAATATATAAAAAGGTGATTTATATGAAAGCGAGATTATACGCTATCAAATAAATTGTTAAGGGTGATTCCAATGTACTCAGAAATCGAGTGCTCAGTCTAAAATAATGGCTTAAAGCTAATGCGTATTATACATTTCTTATACGGTTTAACACCTATCAGGTAAGAAAGTCAAATATCAATTACCGTTACAACACGGAAAAAAGTCTAAAAAGAATTGAGTGAGTAAAAATTAGTATAACTGAATATTGTTAAAAACGGCTGAAACCAATAAAGGATTTCAGCCGTTTGTTTTTTCGCTTTTATGTAGTTTGCTTTTTGATTTTAAAAATCATTCTTAAAATACCGCTTAACAGTTTTGGACTTTTAAATAATATAACCTTCATAAATTTAACTCCTTATCTGTATTTAGAGCAAGGCAGACAAAGTATTACAACCCAAACACCCAAAACGCCTATTAAAAATTTAGGCGGACAAAAACAGCTTATCAAAATACCCAAAGCAAAGGTCAGTGCCAAGACGCCTCTGTTAAATCCGTTTTTTCGGTGCATTCGGTCTTCCCCCTTTTTGTGCCCTCAATACATTATATTGTAATTTCAAAAAAAGGTTACCGTGATTTATTTTCCCAAGCCTTAAGCTCCTTCATTTCATCGAAAAGGCGTAAATATGATTCGTGACGTGAAGGCTCAACTCTGCCGTCTTTTACCGCTTCCAGCAAGGCACAGCCCTTTTCCTTTGTGTGAGAGCAGGAAGCAAATTTGCAATCCCCTAAATACTCACTGAAATCAGGAAAAAGATGTTCTAGTTCTTCCTTAAGCTTGTAATTGTTAAGCTCCAATTCAAGCGACGAAAAGCCGGGTGTATCTGCAATATAGCCACCGCCTGACAAGGCATACAGCTCGGTATGTCTTGTAGTATGCTTACCACGCCCTAACTTTTCACTTATATTACCGGTTTTAATATTATCGTTTCCGAAAATAGCGTTAATAAGACTTGATTTGCCAACACCTGAATTTCCGGTAAACGCCGATACACATCCCGTCATTTCAGAAAGGACGGCATCTATGCCTATATTTTCCTTAGCAGACACCACATAGGTTTTAAAGCCGGCATTTTTATAGATACTATAAAACTCGGTAAAATCACCCATATCGCTTTTATTGAAAACAATTATCGGTTCGATATTGTTAAACAGAGCTATAACGGTCATTTTATCAATTAAATAGGTATTAGGTGTAGGCGACGCAAAGGCAGACATAATAAATAGCTTGTCAATATTGGCAACCGGCGGTCTTACAAGACAGCTTTTGCGTGGCAATACCTCATCTATTATACCTGTTTCTTTTTCCGTAACCTCGAATTCTACGATATCGCCGACCAAAGGGGAGACTCCGCTTTTGCGGAAGCTCCCCCTTGCTTTACAACAAAAAAGCGTATCATCTGCTGCAACATAGTAAAATCCTGATAATGTTTTTACAATTCTACCCGTCATACAATACCCTTAATCAGTAACCACATTATCATAATCTACAGTTGGGTTTTGCTTGCCTACCACAGCCTTAGCAGGAATAGACATAAGAAAATCACTGCCCGAATAAATTCTTATTTCATACTCCGTAGTCTCAGCGGTAGTGGTAACGTTGCTAAAGATATGGTTTTTCTTTTTGTTAGTGTCAACCTCTGTAGCAAACTCCGTAAGCTCGGCATCGCCCGACCAAAGTCTTATATCATATAATCCCTTTGTAAGACCTGTAAGCTTTGTAAAATCAAGCTCAATATCATACTTGTAGCCTACGGGAACATAAATCTTAACCTCGCTGCCCTCAAGGACAGATTCGCCGGATTTTTCCTGCTTATTTACAACACCTAAGCTTTCTTCACTTTCAGAAAGGTTAAGGTATACCTCCTCAACCACAGCAACTAAGCCTGCATCGTTAATTTTCTTTTCTGCGGCAGCCTTTTTAAAGTTGATAACATCCGGAACCTCTACCATTTTTTGAGGCTTGCCCTTGCTTATATAAACCGTAATCTCGGTTCCGCTTGCCACAACCGTTGTACGCTTAGGATCAGTTTTAATAACCACGCCCTCGGGAATTTCGTCATCGGTGATTTCCGTAAGCTTTACCTTAAAGCCCTCAAGCTCCAGCTGACTTTTAGCCTCAAGCGAGGTCATTTCATAAACATCCGGCACCTTAACGGTGGAAGGTCCCTTACTTACGTAAATTATTATTTTAGCACCCGATTTTACCTTTTTACCCGGTGTTACCGACTGCTTGTAAACCTCACCGTAATCGTATTCCTCATCGATATTCCATTTTAATTCAAAATCGAAATCGTCGGTATAAACATCGCTTTCCACAACATCCTTATACTGCATACCAATAAAGTCAGGACACTCTATTTCCGCACCCGTATCTGAGAAAAGGCGTGGTATAAAGATGATACCAAGCACCACAAGGGTTATAAGCAAGGTTGTGGCAACACCTGCCAAAATAGGAATGATACTGCTTTTTTCCTTCTGCTCCTCTGTGTGAGGCTTTATAGTATCCTCCTCATTGTCGCCAATGCTTGAAACAAATTTTGTGGGTGAATTATCCACAAAATAAGGATAATCAAAGGTGATAGCAGGGTCCTTTTTAAACTGTACCAAATCGCAAAGCATTTCTGCTGCCGACTGATAGCGACGCTCCAAGGTTTTTTGCATTGCGTGCATAGTAATCTGTTCAAGTCCCTGAGGTATAGAACCGTTAATTTCAGTAGGAAGCTGTGGGTCACGCTGAAGCTGCATAATAGCAACAGACACAGCACTGTCAGCCTGAAAAGGAAGCTTGCCGGTAAGCATTTCGTAAAGCATTACGCCGACAGAGTAAATATCAGCCTTTTCATCGGTTTTTTCACCGCGAGCCTGCTCAGGACTAATATAATGCACCGAACCTATTGCTTTATCTGTAATAGTTCTTTGGTCGCTTCGAGCAAAACGTGCAATACCGAAATCGGTAACCTTTATTGTGCCGTCCGCCAAAACCATTATATTTTGCGGTTTAACGTCACGGTGAACAATACCCTTATCGTGTGCGTGCTGAAGTCCCTTTAATATCTGGGTAGTGAAATACACCGCATCCTTCCAGCGAAGGCTTCCCTCACGCTCGATATATTCCTTAAGGGTGATACCCTCTATATATTCCATTACAATATACTGAATAAGGTCGCCAAAGCTTACATCGTATACATTTACAATATTAGGATGAGAAAGCATTGCAATAGCCTTTGACTCATTCTTAAAGCGACGCAAAAATTCCTCGTTGGAAGTAAACTCCTCCTTAAGAATTTTAACGGCTACGGTGCGGTTTTCCTGATTATCGCGTGCCTTGTATACTACCGCCATACCGCCTACGCCTATAATTTCTTGTATTTCGTATCTTCCGTCAATGCGTTTACCAACAAATTTATCCATATTAGTTCATTCCTTTCTGCACTTCTACGGCTTTAAAATAACTACGGTGATATTATCCCCGCCGCCGCCGTCATTTGCAAGGTCGATAAGCTTTTGTGCAACATCATTTGTTTCGATGCCGAGAGTATTTAATATATCCGCTTCCGAAGCATAGCCCCAAAGACCGTCCGAGCACAAAAGAATACTTTCGGTATCCTTTATTGTGAACTCGCTAATTTCGGGCATTACGCTCTCCTCAGCACCCAAAGCTCTGGTAATTACATTTTTTCTTGGGTGAACCTTTGCATCCTCAGCGGTGATTTTTCCGCTTTCGATTAAAGATTGCACAATCGAATGGTCACGGGTAAGGGAGACAAGCTCATCTCCTGCAAGATATGCTCGGCTATCGCCCACGTGAACTATTACCGCTTGGTTTCCCCTTAAAAGTGCCGCCACAGCGGTTGTTCCCATTCCTTTTAAATCCTTATTTTTAAGTGCCATATCGTAAATTTCAATATTAGCACTTTCGAGTGCATTTTTTAACAATTTGCCCACCGCTATGTTATCCATATTAACCCTAAAAGAATGAATAACATAATCGGAAATCATCTTAATTGCAGTTTCGCTTGCAATGTTTCCTGCGTTTGCACCGCCCATTCCGTCGCAAACAACGGCAAAGGCAATATCATCAGCTAGCTCTGCTGCAAAAAATCCGTCCTGATTAGTTTCCCTTTTAAGACCTTTATCGGTTTTACTGTAAATTTGCACTTTTTTCACCTTCTATTCTGCTTCGAAGCTGACCGCAGGAAGCATCAATATCTGCCCCCAAGGTACGCCTTACAGTAGCGTTTAAGCCTCTTTTTTCAAGCTCTGACTTGAATTTTAAAATTTTATTTCTATCCGGCTTTTTAAAGGAATTCTCCTTAACCGGATTTGCAGGTATTAAATTTATATGACACATTATGCCTTTAAGTATTTTCGACAGCTCATCGGCACACTCTATACTGTCATTTACACCCTCTATCAAAGCGTATTCAAACGAAATTCTGCGTGTGGTTACCTTTTGATAATCTCTGCACGCCTTTAAAAGAGAGTTTATATTCCATTTTTTGTTGACCTTCATCATATCGCTTCTGATTTTGTCATTGGGAGCGTGAAGCGATACCGAAAGCGTTATCGGTAAATTATATTCCTTCAGCTTTTCAATTCCCGTAACCACGCCCGAGGTCGAAAGAGAAATATGTCTAAGTCCTATACCCAATCCCTTTTCGTAGCTGACAAGCTCTAAAAAACGAATTGAATTTTCAAAATTATCAAGTGGCTCGCCCATACCCATCATAACAACATTGGAAATTCTGACACCATTATCCTTTGCTGCCATAGATATTTGAGAAAGCATTTCAGAAGCCGTCAGGTTTCTTTTAAGACCGTTAAGTCCTGATGCACAAAAGCTACATCCCATACGGCAACCTACCTGTGTGGATATACATACGGTGTAGCCGTGCTCGTATTTCATAAAAACAGACTCAATATATTCACCGTCAAACAGTCGGTATACATATTTCACCGTTCCGTCCAGCTTTGATTCAAGACGTCTTACAATTTCTACATTTGCAATATAGCAACTGCTTTTCAAGGCTTCACGCAAGGTCTTTGGAATATTTGTCATTTGGTCAAAGCTTTCTATTCCTGACTGAAGCCAATCAAAAATCTGCTTTGCTCTGAATTTAGGCTCATCTAGTTTTTCTAAAAAAGCTTCAATTTCACCACAATTCATTGATTTTATATCGGTCAAAGCCAAACGTGAACTACCTCCTTTTTTTAAAGCTTTTCAATAAGTGCATAGTAAAAACCGTCAGTATTATTTATATGCGGCATAAGTGTTTGTTCAGTAACAAGGGCAAAATCTTTATTTTCTGCCAAAAAGTCGCTTACCATATTTTCATTTTCATTTTTCCTGAGTGTACAGGTAGAATAAAGAATTCTACCACCCTTTTTAAGATATTTTACGGCATTACGTAAAATTTTTCTTTGTGTCTCTTCTAGCTCCGTAAAATCTGCCACAGAATTATACTTTATATCAGGCTTACGGCGGATAACACCAAGACCTGAACAAGGTACATCGCAAAGCACCGCATCAAATAACCTTAATTTTTCATTATACTGTGTAGCGTCACAGGTGCAGGGTTTTATAATGTCTATGCCAAGCCGTTTAGCTCCCTCCGCTATAAGGGAAACCCTATGCTCGTACAAATCGCAGGCTATAATCTCACCCTCGTTTTGCATAATTTCCGCCATAGTAAAGGTCTTTCCGCCGGGAGCCGCACAAATATCAAGTATACGCTCCCCCATTTTCGGAGAAAGCACAGATATAGCCTTTTGGGACGCCATATCCTCTATATGAAAGTGACCGTTTTTAAAGTCACTGTTCTTTAACAAATCTATACCCTTTAAAAGAACCAAGGCATCCGGCATCTCGGTTTCGCTCACGCTAATTCCCGATTTCATAAGGCTTTCCTTAAGTCTTGAAGCATCGGTTTTTAATGTGTTTACTTTAAGAGTAAACGGGGGCTTTTTTAAGCTTTCCTCTAAAAGAGAAATTGTAGTTTGCTCGCCGTAATCCTTTAAAAAAGTCTCTACCAACCAAACGGGTGCAGAATATCTTACCGACAGGCTTTCTACACTGTTTGTCTCAGGCAACAGGTTATCCTGCCTTAAAACCTCCCGCAAAACCGCATTCACAAAGCCCTGATTTCGGCTTTCGCTCGATTTTTTTATAAGCTTTACCGCCTCATTTACAGCGGCACTTTCGGGAATTTTATCCATATACATTATTTGGTAAAGTGCAGTTCTTAATGTATTAAGGGTAAACGGTGCAGTTTTTTTAATCGGCGATTTCATAAATTTAGAAAGAGCGTAATCAAGAGTTATTTTTCTATCCAGAACACCGTAAACCAAGGCGGTAACAAAGGCTTTATCCTCAGCAGATATCTCATTCTCCTTAAAATATGAGCTAAGCGTCAGGTTAGAATAAGCGTTATCCTTCTCTATTTTAGTCAGAATGTTTACCGCAAGCTTTCTTGGATTAATCATCGTTTTCACCGATTACAGTGCCGATTTCGGGCTTTTTGCCACACAAAAACTGCTTTGCAGTCATTCTGGGCTTTCCCTCTACTGCAATTTCAAGCAAGGAAATGGCAGTATTCCCTTTGCAGGAAATAACAAGCTCGTCTGTGTTTTTAATTATTTTAGAAGGCTCAGAATTTACATTATCTATTGCCTTGGCACTTATAACCTTAACACGCTTGCCTTCAAGGAAAAAGTAGGCACACGGCCAGGAATAAAAGCCACGCACCGCACAGCAAAGCTCATTTGCGGTTTTATTTTTAAAGTCAAGCAGGGCCATTTCTTTCTTTATTATAGGAGCGTAGGTAGCCTCTGCTTCGTTCTGCTTTTTGGGGGTGATTTCACCCTTTTCTAGCTTTTCAAGGGTAGAAACCATTAAATCAGCACTGATAACTGACAGTCTGTCAAAAAGCTGTTCAGCAGTTTCAGTATCACCTATAGCGGTTTCCACAGTTTCCAGAATATCGCCTGTGTCCATACCCTCATCCATAAGCATTGTGGTAACGCCTGTTAATTTTTCACCGCACACAATACACCACTGTATCGGGGAAGCACCGCGGTATTTAGGCAACAATGACGCGTGACCGTTTACACAGCCAAGTCGCGGAATATCAAGAATTTCCTTTGGAAGTATTTTACCGTATGCCACAACCACGATTACATCGGGTGCTAAGTCTTTTATTTGGTCAATGGTGGCACGCTCCCTCATACTTTGGGGCTGAAAAACGGGAATATTAAGCTTTGTTGCCTTCTCCTTTACAGGCGTTGGCATAATGATATGCTTTCTGCCGACAGGTTTGTCAGGCTGACTGAAAACCGCCAGAACCTCATGCCTTTCAGCTATTTTTTCAAGAGTTTTCACCGCATAATCGGGTGTACCCATAAAAACTATTTTCATTTTTTACCAACTCTGTCTATATAAAGTATACCGTCAAGGTGGTCAATCTCGTGACAAAATGCCCTTGCCTTAAAGCCCTCGGCAGTAATTTCGATATTTTCGCCCTTTCGGTTTTGTGCACGCACTGTAACCGTCATAGGTCTTACTACCTCTTCATATCTGTCAGGAACAGAAAGGCAACCCTCGTTCCCTGTCTGACTTCCGCTTTTGGCGGTAATTACAGGATTTATAAGCTCGATAAGTCCGTCGCCTACATCCACAACGCAATAACGTCTTAAAATACCTACCTGAGGTGCTGCCAGTCCTACACCCTCGGCTTTATACATCGTTTCTGCCATATCGTCAAGCGTCTGTGCCAGCTTTTCGTCAAAGGTAAGCTGAGTACGGCATACCTTTCTCAGCACATCGTCGCCGATTTTTACTATATTTCTTATTGCCATTTTATCCTCCGCTATATCACAGTTTCAGGGTTTATGTCAACCGAAAGTGATACATCTGCTATTTGCTTAATATCAAGAGCTTTTCTGAGCATACTCCTGAATTTTTCATTGTTTTTGCACTTTATCATCATTCTGTGGCGATAGCGGTTATTCACCTTTGGTATAGCCGACGGGGCAGGACCTAAAATTATAACCTTTACATCACTATGCTCTTGTGATATCAGTGCTTTTATATTTTCAAAAGCTTCATTTATAGCTTTTATTGCAAAATCATTATTTACCGATGATGCCCATACCACACAAATATCGCAGTACGGTGGGTAAATCATAAGTGAGCGAAGCTTGATTTCCTCAGCATAAAACGAGTCATAATCCTGTCTTTGTGCAAGGTCGATTATATTGCTGTCGGGATTTGCAGTCTGGATTATTGCTCTGCCTTCAATTTCACCCCTGCCTGCTCTACCCACTACCTGAGTAAGCAAGGAAAATGTACGTTCAAAGCTTCTGAAATCCGAGCTTGTGTTTGCGGCATCTGCACCCAGAACACCAACCAAGGCAACGTTCGGGAAATCAAGTCCCTTTGCAACCATTTGTGTTCCCAAAAGAATATCATATTCACCGTTTGCAAAGGCGGTTAGATAATTCTGATATGAATCCTTTGTGAGTGTGCTGTCAGCATCGAGCCTTAATACACGAGCCGACGGGAAAAGTGCGGATATTTCCTCCTCTGCCTTTTGGGTGCCAAGCCCCATAAACTTCATATGCTTGCCGCCACACTCGGGACATATTGCCGTTTTTTCCGCAGAATAACCGCAGTAATGACACATCATTCTATTATTTTTTGAATGATATGTAAGACTTATACTGCAATTAGGACAAGAGGCTACATAACCGCACTCGGGACAGGATATATATGTGTTATGCCCTCTGCGGTTTAAAAGAAGTATTGCCTGTTTTCCGGTTTTTAATGTTTCTTTTACCGCCTCGTAAAGTGAATTTGAAAAAGCGGAATTATTGCCGTTTAACAGCTCTTTTTTCATATCAACTATCTCTACATCAGGAAGCAAAGCGTTTCCAAAGCGATGTGCGAGTCTGTAAAGTGAATATTTACCGCCTAAAGCCTTGGTAAAGCTTTCTACCGACGGAGTAGCCGAAGCTAGACACAAAAGTCCGCCACTTTCATTTATTCTGAATTTTGCTAATTCTCTTGTATGAAAACGGGGAGTTTTTTCTGATTTATAGGTATGCTCCTGCTCCTCGTCTATGATTATAAGACCTAAATCGGAAAAGGGTGCAAATATAGCACTTCTGGTTCCTATTGCGATAAGTGCCTTGCCCTCTTTAATCCGCTTCCATTCGTCCATACGCTGACCGAGTGAAAGTCCGCTATGAAAAACTGCAATTTTATTGCCGTAGCGTTTACTGAAAATTCCTATTAGTTGCGGTGTAAGGGCGATTTCGGGCACCATTACTATAACGCCCCTGCCCTCGTCTATAACCTTATCCGCAAGCTTTAAAAAAACCTGAGTTTTACCCGAGCCTGTAATTCCGTAAAGCAAGGCTACCTTACCGACATCGGCTTTATAATCCTTTAAAAGACCGTTATATGCCGAATTTTGCTCGTCTGTAAGCACTATTTCCGATTTAGAGATATTATCCTCTCTAAACGGAATTCTGTAAACCTTTTTTGCAAAGTAACAAAGGACGCCCTTTTTGACAAGAGTATCTATTACCGACTGCGAAGCTCCCGTAAAATAGCATATTTCTTTAACCGAAGCCGCCCCTATATCGCTAAGAAGCTTTAAAACCTCTCTCTGTCTTGGGGTTTGCTTTTCGGGTAAATTTTCAGTAGCAATTTTCACCCATTTTTCAGATGCATCACTAATTTTACGCTTTGCATCCCGAAGCTTTAAAAGTGCCTCCTTTTGGGACATAGCAGAAAGCAGGTCATCGGTTACACCGAACTGTTTTTTCAGAAAATCAGCACTTTTTTCACCATTTTGCAAAAGATAACAATAAATCTCTCGCTCAGTTTCGGTTAAAAGTTCATCCGAAAACTCCGCATTGGCAGAATACATATCCACAAGCTTAAACGAAAGACCTGTCGGCAGGCAGGCGTTCACCGCATCGTAATAGGTGCAAAACACCGTTTTTTGCATATACTCGCAAAGCGAGAGCATATTTTTTTCTAAAATAGGCTCATCGTCAATAACCGCAGAAATACTTTTTAGTCCCTTTAATTCGCCTTCAGTAATATCAAAAACCATACCCTGCTTTTTAACATTACCCTTGCCGAAGGGAACCAAAACACGCATTCCCGATTTGAGGCTTTTGTGAAGCTCAATGGGTACGGCATAGGTATAAAGCTTGTCAAACGCAAAGGTAGTGCCGTTTAAAGCGACTTTTGCCGTAAGACCTGTCATACACCTACACCCCGTTCTGTAAAATTTAAAGGAAATTAAATCTTGTTAGCTAACTTATCTATGGCAATGCTAACCGGCTTTTCAATGATAATCTCGCCGTCCTTTTCAGCCTTTGCCGAAATCTTGCGAGCCTCATACGCTACATCCATTACAAGACGGTAGCGGTTGTTTGAATTCATAATAAGCTTTCCAATATTGGGATTTAACATTTTTTAAGCACCTCATTAATAATATACTTTTGTTGCTCTAGCTTTAAGTGGCTTGACTTAATGATAGAGGTTATATCGTCTACAGCTACGCCTATATCTGCGTTTACCACAATATAGTCATACTCGTTAGCACGCTTAATTTCGCTAAGGGAACTTTCCATTCGTTTTTTTATTACTTCTGTTGTTTCAGTTCCTCTGCCTGAAAGCCTTCTTTCAAGCTCCTCGAAAGAGGGGGGCATAATAAATATGCTTACAGCCTCGGGCAATTTTTTACGGATATTATATGCGCCGTTTACATCAACCTCAATCATAATATCCTCACCCTTGTCGGTAGCCTCCAAAACGGGCATTTTAGGTGTGCCGTAATAATTTCCAACATACTCGTTATACTCAAGCAGAAGGTCGTTTTTTATCATATCCTCAAATTTTTCGCGGGATATGAAATTGTATTTTTCGCCCTCTTTTTCGCCTGCACGCATATTGCGGGTGGTAGAGGAAATCGAAAACCGTATCTCGGGGCATTTTTTAAACAGCTCTACAAGTAATGTATCCTTACCCGAGCCGGACGGACCCGAAATAATAAACGCTAAGCCTTTATTCATCGTCATCCTCATCCTCCTCTTCAATGCTGTTTTCCTCTGCTATTCTGTTAGCCAGAGTTTCTCCCTGTAAATAGGTTAAAATTATATGGTCGCTATCAGTAATGATTACCGCACGTGTTCTTCTGCCGTGGGTAGCATCTATTAAATTGCCTTTCTCCTTGGCGTCCTGAACAATTCGCTTTATCGGGGCAGAGTCGGGGCTTACTATTGAAACCATTCTCTCGGCCGATACCATATTACCAAAGCCAATATTCACTAATTTCATAATGTCACCTATTCAATATTCTGTATCTGCTCACGGATTTTTTCGATTTCTGCCTTTATATCAACTACAATATGGGCAATCTCAACATCCTGAGCCTTAGAGCCTATCGTGTTTGTTTCACGGTTCATTTCCTGAACAATGAAATCAAGCTTTTTGCCGACCGTTTCATCCCCGTCAAGCAGTTCGCTTAACTGCTTAATATGGCTTCTAAGTCGCACAGTTTCCTCATCTACCGCTACCTTATCGGCAAAAATTGCAGTCTCGGTTAAAAGGCGTTGCTCGTCCACCTGAGCATTGTCAAGAAGCTCACGTATTTTAGCTTCAAGACGCTCTCTGTAAAGCTTTACCGTTTCAGGATTTTGCTTTTCTACAAGTGCTACCTTAGAAAGTATATATTCCGCACGGGATAAAATATCGGCTCTAAGCCTTTCACCCTCTGCCTTACGCATTTCAACAAATGCCTTTACAGCCTCCTCAAGGGCTGAAATAACCGCCTGCTCGGCAACCTCGTCAGGTAAAGCATTTTTGCGAAGCTTAAAAATTTCGGTATTTCCGGCTAATGTAGACACCTTTACATCGTTGCGTATTTTGTAGGTTTTGGATAGCTCCTTCAAAGCATTTATATACGCGTTTGCATAGGTGTGGTTTATCACTACCTCGGTTGTGTTTTCACTTAATTCCTCAACTAAAACCGAAACCTCAATCTTACCTCGGCTTATATTTTTTTGGCAGTACGCCTTAAGCTTATCCTCCAAAAACTGATAAGCACGGGGCATACGGGCAGAAAATTCAAAATATCTGTGGTTTACCGATTTGATTTCTACGGTAACATTCAGTGCTTCGTTCCCAAAGCTTCCCCTGCCAAAGCCGGTCATACTTCTTATCATTTAATTCACATCCAAATAAAATATTCGACACTACTCCAGATTAATATTCATTGTATTATACCAAATTATAGCACCGCTTGTCAACTTTTAGGGGTATTTTTTAACTTTTTTGTAATATTTAAAGGTGCCTTGCGGTAAAATTATCGGAAATTTTAAAAATTTACAAAAAATAAAAATAATGCTTGCTTTTTTAGAAGAGTTGTGCTAAAATATATGAGCATTTGATTTCGCTTAGACCTTACTAAGCGGGTTCATTGCCGAAATTTCGACATTGAAGCGGGTGGTCCTCTGCCGTTTTACGGGTATGAACATCTGGTAAATTAATTAAGGAGGAAAACTGAAATGGACGTAATCAAGGAATTAACTTCTGATATGTTAAAGTCAGATGTTCCTGAAATTCTTATCGGTAGCACAGTTAAGGTGCACGTAAGAATTAAGGAAGGCGAAAAGGAAAGAATTCAGGTTTTCGAAGGCACCGTTATTGCTAAGAACAACAGCGGTATCGCAGAAACCTTCAC
>JAZNBP010000184.1:0-3615 GCA_045587085.1 Acutalibacteraceae bacterium
AAAAAGTATAAAAAAGTTCTTGAAAAGTAGGCTTAAACTGTTGTATAATAAATTAAATATTATAGACGTGAAGAGGTCTTTGAATGAAACAGAAACCAAAACGTAGAAAAAGCGTTATTGTGCGTCTTATTGTTCTGGGGATTGCTGTATATTTTGTGGTTTCACTTATTAGCTTAAATAACGAGCTTACCGAACTACAAACGGAAAAAGACGGACTGATAAAAGAGGTTAATACTCTTGAACTTGGAAATGAAGAACTTCGAAAACTTTTAGATAGCGGTTCGTATGATGAGATTATTGAAAAAGCCGCGAGAGAACGATTGGGTTGGGTATATTCCGGAGAGGAAATATTCATAGATACATCAGGTAATTAATTAGGGGGACATTTTAAATTTATGGAGCTTAAGGTTGGCGACATTGTAGAGGGAAAAATTACAACAATAACTACATTCGGTGTTTTTGCGGATATTGGCGATGGTAAGTCGGGTATGGTGCATATATCTGAGGTAGCAAAAAATTACGTTAGTGATATTAAAGAACACGTAAAAGTGGGCGACGTAGTTAAAATGAAGGTTTTAACCATAGGTGAAGATGGTAAAATATCACTTAGTATAAAGCGTGCATTGCCACCTGAAAAAAAGGTAAGTGATGCACCAAAGCGCACACCAAAGAATGCGCCTGAAAAAAGCACTATTGATTCTACATATACTTGGACTCCAAAGAAAAGCGAGCCCGCAAGTTTTGAGGAAATGATGAATCGCTTTAAGCAAACAAGTGATGAAAAGTTTTCAGACCTAAAGCGCAAAAATCCGGATGCAAATCGTACAAAACGCGGTTCGGGTGTAAGATAAATAAATCAGGGTGGGTTCCGTTTGTTATTGGAAACTGCCCTTTGTTTTTTAAGAAAATAAGTTTACCGCGGTGCTATAAACTTATACGGAGATGAAAATGGAAAAAATAAAATTAATTGCTCCTTGCCTTTTTGGAGTGGAAAGTATTGCTGCTGACGAATTTCGTCGAATGGGTTTTGAGAGCGTCGAGGCTGAAAATGGTCGAGTGCTTTTAGAGGGCGATTTTAATATGTTGGCTCGTGCAAACATTAATTCGCGTTTCGCAGAACGCATACTAATAAATATGGGTCAGTTTCACGCTACCACATTTACAGAGCTTTTTGATAAAGTAAAAGCGCTTCCTTGGGAACGCTTTATTGGTAAAGATGACTCTTTCCCCGTAAGCGCAGGGTCAAGTATAAATTCAACGCTTTTTAGTATTCCTGATTGTCAGTCAATAATTAAAAAGGCTATTGTTAACCGCCTTTCATCAAAGTACGGAATAAGCTGGTTTGCTGAGACGGGTGCTGAATTTAAAATTCGTTTTACTATAATCAAGGATAACGTAACGGTCACGATTGATACCTCGGGTGAGGGACTTCATAAAAGAGGTTATCGTCGCAACTCTAACGATGCTCCGCTTAAGGAAACATTGGGTGCTGCAATGTGCGATTTGGCGCGAATATTTCCCGATACTCAAGTTTATGATCCGTTTTGCGGAAGTGGCACGTTGCTTATAGAATCGGCACTTATGGCTACCAAGACGGCCCCGGGTTTGCGTCGTTTCTTTGCAGCAGAGCGTTTTGCGTCTATTCCAAAAATAGTGTGGCAACAAGAGCGTATGCGCGCACAGGACCTTATTATTAAAAATGTTGATTTTAGAGCACAAGGTTATGATATTGACCCAAGTGCAGTAGAGCTTACACTTGCTAATGCCAAAAAAGCGGGTGTAGAAAAATACGTTAAAGCGGCGGTAGCCGATATAAAGGATTTTAAAACTCCTGATGAACGTTTGCTTGTTATTACTAATCCTCCTTATGGTGAAAGATTGCTTGACGTAGCAGAAGCCGAAAAACTATATAAAATAATGGGCGAACGCTTTGATAGAACACAGGGTAAAAAGTATTTTGTAATTAGTCCTCATGATGAGTTTGAAAAACATTTTGGCGCTACTGCCGATAAGCGTAGAAAGCTTTATAACGGTATGATTAAGTGTCAACTGTTTATGTACTTTAAAAATAAAGGAATATAAATATATGAGATACGTTTTTTATATTAATCCTACAGCGGGCAAGGGAAAGTCGCAAGAGAATATAATTAAGGCTATAAATAATTATTTTGCCGATAAAGACAGCGAATATAAGATACATATTACAACCTGTGCAGGCGATGCGCAAAGAGATGCTAAAAGCCAAGCTGAAACAGGCGATAAGATTCGTATGTTTGCATGTGGTGGCGAGGGCACTGTTTTTGAAGTGCTTAACGGTGTTGTGGGCTATGATAATGTTGAGCTGGGTGTTATTCCTTGCGGTTCGGCAAACGATTTTTTAAAGTTTTTTAATACTCGCGAAGAGTTTTTGGACATTGCTGACCAAATTGATGGTGAAGCCGTTGATATGGACCTTATAAAGGCAGGCGATAAGTACTGTCTAAACGGTTGCTCTGTCGGTATGGATGCAGTCGTGGCAAGCCGTATGTCAAGCTTTAAAAAATGGCCACTTGTTTCGGGCTCTTTTGCATATACCTTGGCGATAGTAAGGACCTTTTTGGGTAAGCTTGGAATTACTGCAAATATATCGGTTGATGGCGGGGAATATGAGCAAAAAAATTGTTTGTTTGCAGTTATTGCCAACGCACCATACTATGGTGGTGGTTATAAGGGCGCACCGGAGGCAGTGCCTTATGATAATAAGCTTGATTTTACGTTGGTTGATAAAATATCAAAGCTTAAAATACTTAAATTTTTAGGTATTTATAAAAAAGGCGAACATAAAAAACTTGATTGTTGCACGCTTAAAAATTGCACAAGTATGGCATTTACTGCTGAAAAGCCAATACCGGTAAATCTTGATGGTGAGATAGTAGAAACCACCAATATGAAGTTTGAACTTGTGAAAAATGCGGTCAAATTCGTAGTGCCTCGTAGCGTTGCAAATAAAGTGTTAACAAAAGTTTAAATGTTTTTGACTTTACTTGACTTTTAAAAAATATTGTATATAATTACTAATATAAACTAAACTGCAACGCAGTAAAAAGGAGATTTTTATTATGACAATTAAACCATTGGCTGACAATGTTGTAATAAAAGCAACAGCAGCAGAAGAAACAACTAAAAGCGGCATTGTGCTTACATCCGCTTCTAAAGAAAAGCCTCAAATTGCTGAGGTTGTAGCAGTAGGCCCAGGCGGTATGGTTGACGGCAAAGAGATTGCTATGACCGTAAAGCCCGGTGATAAGGTTATCGCTGCAAAATATGCAGGCACCGATATTAAGTTAGATAATGAAGAATACACCGTTCTTCATCTTTCGGATATTCTTGCAATCGTTGAGTAAGGAGATATTTTATTATGGCAAAGAACATTATTTTTGGTGAAGAAGCACGCAAAGCGCTTCAAACAGGCGTAGATAAGCTTGCTAACGCTGTAAAGGTAACTTTGGGACCAAAGGGTAGAAATGTAGTTCTAGATAAAAAATACGGCTCACCGCTTATTACAAACGACGGTGTAACCATTGCTAAAGAAATTGAGCTTGAAGATGCTTTTGAGAATATGGGCGCACAGCTTGT
>JAZNBP010000185.1:0-4716 GCA_045587085.1 Acutalibacteraceae bacterium
TGTCAATCTCTGCAATTTCTTTATCGATAAGTTCGGCTCTTAAATTACGGCTTGAAATTAAACCTTTTAGAGTTTCTGCCGCAAGATTTAATTGTTCGATATCCTTATCAATCTCAATTACCGAAAGCTTTAATTCGGTAATCTGCTCGGTTATAGTCTCGCGGTCAGCGTTGATTGAAGCCCTACCATTTGTAAATTTATCGACTTCTGCCTGAAGCTCATTCTTTTTAAGGTCAAGCTCGGCAATTTTTGAAAGTGCAGCACTTGACTGTGCGTTTAATTCCTCAAGCTTTTTATCCCTCTGATTTTCCTCTTCACTTAAGGATTTAAGAGAAGCATTTAAATTATCACGCAAAGCTTCTACACGCTTTAATTCCGAAATTGTTCTAATCTTATCCTCATTGATAGTTGTAAGCTCCGCCTTTAAAGCGGTAATATCAGCTAATACTACATTTACTTCTTCGGTAGCGGTAGTCTGCTTGTTTTCGGTATCTTTAATTTTTTGCTCGGCAGAATTTATTTCCTTTTCAAGCCTTTCAATATCGTTATGTCGGCTTAAAAGACCTGCATTCTTAACCAAAGAACCGCCGGTCAGAGAGCCACCGGGATTAATTACCTGACCGTCAAGTGTTACTATCTTTATTCTGTAATTAAACTTTTTGGCAATTACTGTTGCAGAATCTATATCCTCGGCAATGAGAGTTCCACCTAACAAATGGTCGATAATTTCACGGTATTTACGGTCGGTTTCAACAAGGCTTGAAGCAATACCGACGAAGCCGAAAATACTGTCAAAGCCCTGCTCATTTAAATCTCTTGATTTAATAGTATCAACCGGCAAGAATGTAGCTCTGCCCGCATTATTACTCTTTAAATATTCAATAGCTCTTTTAGCCTCTGCCTGTGTATCGGTAATAATATGCTGCAAATTCGGGCCAAGGGCTGTTTCAATAGCAATACTGTGTTCGCGTTTTACTGAAATAAGCTTTGACACAGGACCGCAAATTCCTTTTAAAATACCCTTTTCGGCATCCTCAATAACCTTTTTAACAGAATGAGAAAATCCTTCCATACTGTTTTCAAGGTCTTTAAGAATTTGCACACGGCGACGCTTTGCTTCATTATCAAGTTTTAACGACTGAAGCTCATTACTTATTTCCTCAAGTGCCTTTTGCTTTGAAGAAAGTCTTAATTCATAACCCTTTAAGCTATTATTATCCGAAGTAAGCTTTTCCTCGATACTGTCAAGCAGCTTAGAATTTTCAGAAAATTCTTTTTCTATATGCTCTAAATCGGCATTATAGCCCTGCTTTTGCTCGTCTATTGCAAGACTTCTTTCCTCTAGCTCCTTAATAGCAGTGTCGGCACTAACCTTTGCAACCTGCATATCTGCACTTTCCTGAGAGAGTGTATTTAAAGCTCTTATTTGAACCTCTATCTGTCGGGAAAGCTTATCAGTATCGGTAAGCAATTCTGCAAGCTTTTGCTCCGATTCGTGAAGTTTTGCTTCGATTTCCTGTTTTCTTTGTAGCTTTTCGTTTGATAAAGCAAGCTTTTGCTCAATTTCTAAGTTTGCGTCACTATCCGATTTTGAAAGTGACTGCTTTTCATCTAACAATCTGTTTCTGTTTTCAGCATTATGAGAAATATTATTTTCAAGTACCGTAATTTCACCCTCGTGCTTAACAATTTCCTCGTTATATGAGGAAATATTAAGCCTTTCGCCCTCTATTTCAGAGGTAAGACGGGCAAAATAAGCGGTATTTTGTTCGGTTTTACGGTCAAACTCCTCTAAAGCCTGCTCAATTTCCTTATAGGAATACTCAGCCGCCGCAATTTTGCTCTCCTGATTTCTTAAAGCGTCCTTAGAATTATTTAGTGTATAAAGCCAAAGACCAATTTCGAGCTCCTTTTTTTGTTCTGCCAGCTCTAAAAATCTTTCTGCCTTTCGGCTTTGCTCAGCAAGAGGACCTACACGAGACTTTAATTCGTCAAGAATATCGTGAAGTCTAAGTAAATTTTCCTCTGCTGCGGTAAGCTTTCTTTCGGATTCAAGCTTTCTGTAACGGTATTTAGATATACCCGAAGCTT
The DNA here is from genome assembly GCA_045587085.1 of Acutalibacteraceae bacterium. Classification (GTDB taxonomy): domain Bacteria; phylum Bacillota; class Clostridia; order Oscillospirales; family Acutalibacteraceae; genus UBA737. The sequence continues at coordinate 2,092 of JAZNBP010000185.1, forward strand.
CCTCAAAAATATCCCTACGCTCATTCGATTTTGAGCTTATAATATTATCAATCTTGCCCTGTCCGATCATAGAATAACCGTCACGGCCAAGACCTGTATCCATAAATAATTCGTGAATATCCTTAAGGCGAACTGAAGCACCGTTTATTGCATATTCACTTTCGTGGGAGCGATAATAACGCCTTGTAATGCTGACAGAATCATTATCAAAATTAAGGCTTCTGTCAGAATTATCTATATTTAAAGTAACCTCGCAAAATCCGTGCGGACGGCGATTTTCAGTTCCGCCGAATATAACGTCCTCCATGGACTGTCCACGAAGACTTTTTGTAGACTGCTCACCGAGAACCCAACGTACAGCATCGGAAATATTACTTTTTCCGCTGCCGTTAGGACCTACTACGGCAGTAATACCCTTGCCGAATTTTAATGTGGTTTTATCAGCAAAGGATTTAAAGCCCTGTATTTCAATCGAGCTTAAAAGCATTAATTTACACTTCCCTCTCTACTAACATTTCTAGTTCTTTTAGTCCCTCTTTTTGCTTCACCTTGCAAAAATACCCAAGGGCTTCAAGATGCAATATGTTACTTCTTTTCTGACCAATCATTTTTGAAATATCGGATTTTCCGACATAAATAGTATAATTTCCTTTTTCACTTAAAAGCGAAAGTGCTTTTGTAAGCATAATGTTTGACATACACAGCTCACTAAAAGCAGGATGCCACGGACCTGCAAGATATGCCTTATCTTCAATAGAATGAAGTCCAAGCCTTATTACCTTAATATTAGCATCCAAAAACATTTGATAAAGCTTTGAAGCAAGATTTATTGCTTCATCAAGCTTTTGTGGTTTATAAATTCCGTCAAGATAAAGTGCTGCAAGTGTTGTATCCTTTAAAACTATTGTAGGGTAAATTCTTACCGTATCAGGAGCTATTTCAATTACCTTTTGAGCAGTTTTAATCGCCTTTTCATCATTGTCGGTATAAAGCCCGGTCATAATTTGAAGCCCCAATTCAAAGCCTGCCTCTTTAATAAGACGGGAGGCTTTTTCAACATCCGCGCATTTATGCCCGCGGTTATTCATTTTAAGCACCCTGTCATTAAGGCTTTGAGCGCCAAGCTCAATAGCGGTTACATAATTTTCCTTTAAAAGAGCTAAAATTTCCTCATCTATAGCATCAGGTCTTGTCGAAATTCTAATTCCCGAAACATCACCGCTTTTTACAAAAGAAGCGGCAACAGATAGCAAGGACATCATATAATTGCGGTTAATAGCAGTAAAGCTACCTCCAAAAAAGGCTATCTGCGTGGTTTTAGGATTATAATTCTTGGATTTTTTAGCATTTTTTACGGCGGTAATTACATCCTCTGTGTGTGGAGCTAGGGATACGCCAGTTATATGCCTTTGATTACAAAAGCTACATTTATTAGGACAGCCTATATGTGGCACAAATATCGATATATTCGAGTGCTTTTCACTCATATTACCTCACCCATTAAGGTAAGTGCTTCCTTTGCCGCTGCTTGCTCAGCCGCTTTTTTAGACTTTCCTGTTCCTTTTCCTATTACGTTGGAGTTCAAATGAACCTCAACCTCAAAGCATTTATTGTGGTCAGGTCCTGACTCGCCCGTTAAAATATAGGTGACATTTTCCTCGGGATTACGCTGTATAATCTCCTGTAAAGCGGTTTTGTAATCCTTAAACACCTCATCATTTGTGTGCGAAAGCTCGGGTAAAACAAACCTAAGAACGTGTTTTTTTGCAATTTCCATACCGCCGTCAAGATATATTGCGGCAAGCACTGCTTCAAAAGCATCGGCTAAAATAGAATCACGTTCTCTGCCGCCACCCTTTTCCTCGCCTTTACCGAGAAGTAAAAACTCACCAATACCAAGCTCCCTTGAAAATGCACAGAGTGATTTTTCGCAAACTAATGAAGCTCGAAGCTTTGTAAGCTCACCTTCAGGCATATTATTAAATTTATGATACAGATAATCAGCTACAATTATTGATAGCACCGAATCACCCAAAAATTCAAGACGCTCGTTAGAAGTGGTACCGTTTCTTACTTCATTTGCGTATGAAGAATGGGTAAGTGCATTTGTAAGTAAAGCCTTGTTTTTAAAATTATAGCCTAAATTTGTTTCTAAAGCCTTCATTTTAATTCCTATTCATTAATAAGATTTTGTGAAATTTTTTCGGTTACACCCTTTTCGGTGTAAATAATAGCCTGCTTAACGGCATTTTTAATAGCCTTTGCGTCAGAGCTTCCGTGTGCCTTAATAACTGCACCGCGTACACCTAAAAGCGGAGCACCGCCCACCTCTGAGCTATCCATTATAGCCTTTAAAGAATATAAATCTTTCTTTATAACGGCGGCAGCAAGCTTATTAAATATGTTTTTGTAAAGTGCACGCTTTACAAGCTTAAAAAATGTTATCGCAGTGCCTTCAATAAGCTTTAATGCAATATTACCTGTAAAACCGTCGGTTATTACAGCATCACATTCACCCTTAGGCATTTCGCGTGACTCAATATTACCAACAAAGTTAATAGGTGCCTCACTCAAAAGCTTGTAAGCTTCCTTTTGAAGCTCGGTACCCTTTGTATCCTCTGTTCC
>JAZNBP010000186.1:0-2434 GCA_045587085.1 Acutalibacteraceae bacterium
CGTTTCTCATTATAATATTTAAAGAGGTGCGTTATGGATTATTTGATTAACTTAATTCTTCTTTTGGGCGGATTTTTCTTTCTCGTAAAGGGTGCTGACCTTTTCGTAAGTCGGATCGTAGCCATGTCGTTCTGTGAGCCAAGGAGTTGAAAATGAAAATTGTCTTCCTAAGACCGCTTGGCCTCCGACTTCGTTTCTCATTATAATATTTAAAGAGGTGCGTTATGGATTATTTGATTAACTTAATTCTTCTTTTGGGCGGATTTTTCTTTCTCGTAAAGGGTGCTGACCTTTTCGTGGACGGAAGCAGCTCTGTTGCAAAAATTTTCAAGATTCCTTCCGTAATAATCGGTCTTACAATCGTTTCTATCGGAACAAGCCTTCCCGAAGCTGCTGTAAGTATCACTTCATCACTTCAGGGAAGCTACGACCTTTCCATTGCAAATGTAATTGGTTCCAATATGTTCAATCTCCTTATGGTGGTAGGTTTTTCTGCAATTATTTGCCCCTTTGTGGTTGACCGTATGATTATGAAGCGAGATTTCCCTTTCTGCATAGCTTTGACAGTAATCCTTACCGTTATGCTTCTTGACAACACCCTTTCTCGCCTTGAAGCAGGAATTTTGTTTATTCTTTTTGTGGCGTATATCATCATTTTGGTGATGTCTGCGATGAAAAACCGTCAGCAATCGGACGAAAGCGGCACGCCCATGTCCGTGGGAAAAAGCCTTTTCTTTATACTTATTGGCGGTATCGGAATTATTTTGGGAGGAACTTTTACGGTTGACAGTGCAAAATTCTTTGCAAAGGAATTTGGTATGAGCGAAATGCTTATAGGCCTTACCGTGGTTGCAGTAGGAACGAGCCTCCCCGAGCTTGTGACAAGCATTGTAGCCGCTAAAAAAGGCGAAAGCGAAATTGCCTTAGGTAACGTTATTGGCTCATGTATATTTAACATTATGTTTATCTTGGGTATGAGCGGTCTTGTGCATCCTCTTTTCTGCGGAAGTGAAGCCCTTATTGATACAGCTATCCTTATCGGTGTTAATATCCTTATGTATATTGCCTGTGTTACAAGCAAAAAAGCCACTCGACCCGAAGGTGCTCTCTGCGTGGCACTTTATGTAATATATGTTGCATATACTGTATTGAGAGCTTTTGAAATGTTGCCTTTTTAATCATTGACAAAACTCCATTGTTATGCTAAAATTCAACTGTAAAAGGGAGTAGCTACCGAGTTCATAGGATTCGGTGCAACGGCGTCAGTACGGCAATCTTTTGCCCGCCTTTGTATTAAACAGCGAGACTTTTATTGCATTTTTGTGCGATAGAAGTCTTTTTTTGCGTCAAAGGAGGTGCAAAGCGGAAAGGAAGACTTCACCGCAAACTATTTTATTAATATTTTTGAGGTGAATTTTTTATGGATTACGTACTGAATTTATTTTTACTGGTTTTAGGTTTTTTCTTTTTGATTAAGGGTGCTGACCTTTTCGTGGACGGAAGCAGCAGCGTGGCTAAGATTTTTAAGATTCCGTCGGTTATAATCGGTCTTACCATTGTTTCCATCGGAACAAGCCTTCCCGAAGCGGCGGTAAGTATTTCCGCATCGTTTAAAGGGGCTTACGACCTTTCTATTGCCAATGTTGTGGGAAGCAATATCTTCAACCTGCTTGGCGTTGTAGGCGTTTCTGCTATTATCTGCCCCTTTGTGATTGATAAAGTAATTATGAAAAGGGACTTTCCTATCAGCATTTTTTCTACACTGCTTCTTGCGGTGATGCTCATAGACACCACCCTTTCTCTTGTTGAAGCAATTATCTTATTTGTGCTTTTTATAGGTTATCTCCTGCTTCTTGTACGCTCCGCACTTAAACAAAGAATCGAGGGCGGCGAAGAATATAGGACCCTTTCCCTCCCTAAAAGCCTTTTATTTATTGCAATCGGCATTGCGGGAATTGTGGCAGGCGGTACTATCACTGTAAATGCGGCAACCTTCTTTGCCGAGGCTTTAGGTATGAGCGAGCTTTTAATAGGGCTTACAATAGTTGCCGTGGGAACGAGTCTCCCTGAGCTTGTGACAAGCGTAGTTGCGGCGAAAAAAGGCGAAAGCGAAATTGCCTTGGGCAACGTTATCGGCTCTAATATATTTAACATTCTCTTTATTTTGGGAATGAGCGGCATCGTACACCCCTTAAGCTGTGAAATTGGTGCTCTTATTGATACGATACTCCTTGTCGGTATGAGCCTTCTTATGTATTTCGTGTGCAAAACAAAGAGCAAGGTTTCCCGTGCTGAGGGATATATAAGCGTTATTATTTATGTAATATATGTGATTTATATAATACTTCGGGCATACTCTATTTTATAAATCACTTCGGAGGTAGTTTATGGTTTCGTGGATTATGAATCGGCTTATTTCCAAAGATGCTGATAC
>JAZNBP010000187.1:0-1972 GCA_045587085.1 Acutalibacteraceae bacterium
TATGAATGTAAAGCACGCGGAATATTTAGAAAAGATGAGCTTACCCCAAAGGTTGGCGATAAGGTAACCTTTACTCCTGACGGTGAAAAGGGCATAGTTGAGGCTGTGCATAAAAGAAAAACCGAACTTGACCGCCCCGCACTTGCCAATATTGATAAGCTGTTTATAGTGTCATCTTATCAAACACCTGCACCTAATACCTTGCTGATTGACCGCCTTGCGGCTATGGCAGTTTATAAGGGAATAAAACCCATAATCGTTTTTAATAAATCAGATATGGGCGATTTTACTGCCTTTGAGACAATCTATAAAAACGCAGGATTTGATGTAGCGGTGGTTTCGGCTAAAACGGGCGAGGGTATAGAGAAAATTGAAAAAATGCTTGAAGACAGTATTTCGGCATTTTGCGGAAATTCGGGTGTCGGTAAGTCAAGCTTGTTAAATACCTTGTTTCCAGATCTCAGCCTTGCCACCGGCGAGGTAAGTCAAAAGCTTGGTCGCGGACGGCATACCACACGCCATACACAGTTGTTTGCACATAACTTTTCGGGATATGTTGCAGATACTCCTGGTTTTTCAAGCTTAGAAACTGTGTCGGATATTATCGGTTTTAAAAATAACCTTATTGAGTGCTTTCCCGATTTGGCAAGGTACTCTAACGGCTGCAAGTTTGCCGATTGCTCTCACACAAAAGAAAAAGGCTGTCTTGTTTGTGAAGCGTTAAAAAACGGTAAGATTGAACCAACTAGGCATCAAAGCTATGTTACACTGTTCAATGAGCTTAAAGATGTAAAAGAATGGAATATTAAAAACAGCAAATAAATAGAAAAGCACAGTTCATATTTGAGCTGTGCTTCTCTTTTGTTTAGTTCATCGAAAAATTGAAAATATCCTCTGCAATATTATCGGGCTCGCTTTCCATAACATTTGTAAAGGAATCGGGTGTAATTCCTACAATTACGGTCTGTGCGACAATCAGGGAAGTTTGTACCGAAAAATTGCTTTTGTACCAAGGATTTATAATATGACCATTCATTTTAACGTTAACGGTTATTTGGTGCAGTACTTGGTTTATGCCTGCCGAGTAAAACCGACTGTGAAAATTTGTTACAGCCGTTGCAGTTAATTGCATTTTATAGGTGATATTCGGTCCTCGCCCCATAGTAAACTCATTACCAATTAAGGTGCCTATTGGGATTTTAAGATTAAAGAGACTGTCATTATCAATTTTTTGAGATATAAGCAGGCTTACATCAGCCTTTAACGAGTTTAAAAGACCCACATCGGTTTCAAGTGCCGTAACTGTACCGTCTTCATTTTTACTTAGCTTTACAATATCTGTGTATGTAATGTTTTTGTTTGAAAAAACTTCCGATGCAGCCTTATTAGCACTGTCTATTAAAATGGTTTCGGCTCTTGATACCGCTAAGCCGTTAATTACTCCTCTAAAATGCCTATCAGAAATAAAAAATAAACCGATTATTAATACTAAGCAAAGTAAAACGGCTATTAATATTTTTGGCCGTTTTTTCTTTTTCTTAACAGCAACATACATAAAAACACCTACCCATATCATTTTACGAAAAGGGTAGGCAAATGGTTATTAAAAATTTTATAATTATAGATGTCCTAACAAAGCAAAAAAATCCAAGTCGAATGACTTGGATTTTTTGGTGCGGGTGACAGGAATCGAACCTGCACGGAAATCCGCTAGCTCCTAAGGCTAGTGCGTCTGCCAGTTCCGCCACACCCGCATATTTAGCTGACAAACGATATTGTATAACACTTTCGGTTAAATGTCAAGAATAATTATTAAAATTTTTAAATAATATATGCCATAATTATAAAAAATCTACACTTTTGGTGTTTTTATAAGAGTATTATCATTAAATTTCTATTTACAGCATTTGTTTTTGCAGTTGCACGCTTCGGGACAGCCTATACATTTTTTGCCGCTTTTTTTAGCGTGGAT
>JAZNBP010000188.1:0-5810 GCA_045587085.1 Acutalibacteraceae bacterium
TCACAGAACGACATGGCTACGATCCGACTTACCCTAATAAGACTAATCTTTTTGATTATGCCGACGTTTGTATTGAGGATTTCAATCCCGTTGGTGATGCGGTAGTAAACGTACCCGGACTTGATACACCTATTGCCCCTGTTTCAAATATTGTTGATTTTTACATTGCCCATCTGCTCGAAATAGAATGTGTTAAGCAGTGTATCGACCGCGGTATTACTCCTCCTGTATGGTCTAGTGCAAATACCCCCGGCGGTGACGAGAAAAACGCCGCCTACTTAGAAAAATATAAGCCTCGTATTAAAATGCTTTAGCCAAAGCATTTAAACTTGAACCAGCCTAAAAGGGCGGTTTTAAGGTATCTTTTGGCTCTTTGTCGCATATAGGCGACAGGATTTACGAGTATTTTAACAATGCCACAGCGAAAAATACTTGTTTCAAAATCTGATTCGAGTTTAAATGCTTTGGCTAAGGAGTGAATTTTATGAAAATTTTAAACGAAAAGCTTGCCTTTTTACTTGATAAATATTCTGTAGAGCAAAAAGCCGAGCTTGTAAATCGTGATTTGGTAGTAATCGCAGGAAAAGAAATTCCGTTAAATTCTTATAAATCTGAAAGAAGATTTTTAGAGCTTAAGAATATGTGCCAAAACGGTACACTAACAGGAATCAGCGTAATGCGTGTTGCTCATATTGTAGAAAAAGGCTCCGATATCTATGCCTCACTTCGCAGAGAGCTTGATATATGCCAATACGTATTAGGCAGAAAAATAAAATCCATTATGGTTATGCAAAATGATAATGTTTTAAACGCCATTGCTACAACCGAGGACGGTGTTGTTTGCACCTTGGAAATTTCTGCTACACTTAATAAGGGTGAAACACTTAAGGACAAGCACGAAATTATCGCTGAACACGGTATTGCGTGTGACATAGTAGTTGACGCACAAATCGCTCAAAGCTCTATCTATTTGTTTGCCGATAATAACGAAAAGTTTACAGATGTAGACTTTGAGCTTTACGGATTATCAATAGAGTATATAGCTGTTGTTAGATCTGCCTTTGAATTAGCAAAGCTTGATAGCTTTGACGATATTTTGGCTTATAATGAAAATCTTAATAAGCTTGTAGAATTAGCAAAGGCTTCGGCTACCTCAGGTGAAAGGAAGGTGCTTTAATTATGAAACCCTTAAAAATTGCTATGATGAGTATGACACACGGACATACAAGAAAATATTATCAGGTGCTTAAAGACAACCCTAAGCTCGATTGGGTTGCAGTTGCTACAGCAAACGAAACCGTAAAGGAAATTTTCAAAAACTCGGTTGAGGGTATTCCCTGTTATGACAGTGAAATTGAAATGCTTGACGCACACCCCGAAATTGAAGCGGTAGTATTGGCAAGTGAAAACAGCGACCACCTAAGACAAATGAAGCTCTGTGCAGAACGAGGTATTCATATTCTTTCTATGAAAGTGCCTACCTTCGATATGGACGAATATGACGAAATGGTAGAGCTTGTAAAGAAAAATGACCTTATCTGCCAAGTAGAGCTTGAAATGCATTATAATCCCGTTATTGTAAGACTTAAAGAGCTTGTTAAAAACAATGCTCTTGGTGCTATTAAGTCCTTTAACACAACAAATATTACACTTTCTCCCGTTTGGGCATTTCCTTGGCAGGGTGTCCCCGAAAAGAGCTATGGCAAGCGTGTTCAAATTAAAGAGGGTGACAATCGTTTTAGAGGCGGTGCACTTTGCGACCACCCCCACATCTTTGATATGATAAGACACGTGACAGGCAGCGATTTTGACTCTATTTATGCCGAGGTAGCACCTAATATCCGCCCCGACCTTGAAGAGGAGGATATGCTCTCTGTTATAGGCAGAATGAAGGACGGCACTGTATTTTCACTTGACCCTTCTTGGTCTAAAATGGAAAACAGATTACCCGTTCCCGGTCCCGGTTGGGAGGTTTTCCCCAAGAGAATGGAAGTAAATATTACCATTAACGGTGAAAAGGGTACTTTAATGGCAGACTGCTTTGGACCTAACGTTTACCATAGCGGTAATCCTAATGACCGCTATACCGTTCAATACACCTATTTTGATGAATGGGTAGGACTTATTGATGAATTTGTGGATAACATCCGCAATCACAAAACTCCACTTATCAATCTTGAGTGGCATAAACGAACAATTGAAGCTATGAATGCCGTTTATGAAAGCATTGCAACAGGCAAAGCAATTAAATTTTAAACTATATTTTTTTAAAAAAACACCGACACAAACGTGTCGGTGTTTTTCTATTTTAATACTTTCTTTAGGTCATATTAATTATAACTTTATACCCAAAATAGCTTTCTTGGTTGCAACTATATCGAGTGCGTCAATTCTGTGGTCCCAATATGCGTTAGCTTGACTTTCCTTAACGTACATTTCGCCCAAAAGATGTCTCTTTAAGCGGATAAGGTCAAGTACATTTACTTTACCATCGTTGTTGCTGTCGCCCCTAAAGGGTACGTCACCAACTGTCATTTCGGTAACTGTAACATCTCCTATATCATAAGTAGTATTAGCCGCGGTATTAAATATATCTGTACCGTTTACCAGCACAACAACATTCCAAATATAAATTTTTGCATTAGTTGTAGCATCTACATCATCAGTTGTATCATTGCCTACGGCTCTTAAATCCAAAAGGAATGAACTGTAACTATTGTAATGCTCATTTGTATAAGTTAGGTGGTTTCTGCCCTTATAAAGCTTATATGAATTTATATCTTTATCGGCAAAAGCACCGCCAGCTACGTTTGATAAATATATTTCTTCATCCTCGGCACCGGTGAGATAATAATCAAAGCTAATAAATATATTCTCATCAACAGTACTGCCAAAGGATGTCAGACTAGAAATACACTTGCTGGTAGCATTATTAAAATCAATCAAATATGCTTTTTGAGAGTTAAGAAAATCGCTATATTTACCTGAGAAGTAAGAAGCGTATTGCTGGTAAGTTGACGGAACTTCAATGTTGATTGTACGAGCCTTACCGGCAACTGTAATTTGTACATCCCAAAATCTCAAAGTAGCATTTGAGCCTGCTGTGGAACGGATAGCAGGATAGAATGAGGATACTGTATAAGAAGTTGTAGAATAGTTATAAGTATGATCACCCTCAAGCAGGTACTGAGAACCTGTCACAGCATCAGGATGTGCAGTAGATGCGCTTTTTGTATTAGCAACATAAATTTCTTTATCAGATGTTGTACCCGAAAGACTGTACTTAAAGCTAATGCTTATTGCTTTAGACGAAGTAGAGGATACGTTATCAGCTAAATACACACGAGTCTGTGCGGTAGCACCTGTAAATTTAATTACATTTACTTCTCTTTCTAAAATCTCAGAATCGTACGCCATATCCTCATCGAATACGGTAATACATATCGGAGCACCTGCTTGCTGTTTTGCGTAAGGATTAAATACATTAGAGCTTGCCGATGTGATATTAACATTATCAAGATAAATCCTCATATCTGTAGGATTGTTAAGTATCTTGATAGCATACTGTGTATTGCCTGAATATGATGCAGTGAAGCTGCAGTTATTTTTACCACTGTTTAGTGTATACAAAGTAGCACCTGTTGCACGGTTTACAATTACCGCATCGCCGTCATTACCGTCTAAATAGCAAGTAAAATTAAAGTTTACGGTAGCATTTGACAAAGCATCAGTTAACGCATATGTAGCACCAATTTCAGTAGTTTCATCACACTTGATAAGATAATTGCCAGTGTCAGCATTGGTCATAAACGTAACTGTTTTAGGAGCAGTATCAATAGCTGCAACAAGTTCTTCCATTACATATTGGTTTCCGATATGCTTCCAGTCATTCAAGCCACCTGCTCCTGTAATGCTTGGCACTATTGGATAATTGTCACCACCCATGCCAAAGAAGTAGGTTGGCATTTCGGGTTGCTGCAAATATGTATTTCCACTTACAGTAGGACCATCATCTACGTTTACAGGGCAAGTTTTAACCAAATATCCGTAAGAAGTATCAAAAATATTGCCTTCGATTAAATAAGTTCCGCCAAAGTCATGCGGTTTTCCGTTTGAATTAATAAGACTGGTACTTGAACTGCTAGAACCAAGTCTCTCCTTAGGGTCAAATACCTGATATCCTGCAAAACGAAGGATGTTGTTAGTATAGTTCATATTGTGGGCATAACTACCGGTGTTTTCACTATTAAAGAACTCTATATTATACTGACAGAATTCGATCAGGTTTCCGTCAAAGGTGATATGGTCAAAATAATTATACACGTTTGGAGCATATGTGTTTGTTGAGCATTGGTTAGTTATACCGGCATCATAGCACTGATATACCCAACAATCCTCAATAGTAACATAGGTAGAGTTTGCCCAAACCTCAATACCATTACCCCAACGGCAATCATAACGGTCTGTCATACATCCGCCAATGTAACCGATTTCAAGATTACGCATTGTAACATGATTGGAACCATTTGCGCCTGTTGTAATACCAAAATTAGAGTATTTAAGGCAAAGGTTTTCAATAGTTACATCCTGAAGAAGCAGGTTATTAGGATTATACATAATAGCATTGCCGTTTAAGCCTCTATCGGTAATTTCAATGCTGTCAAACAGGGTTGCAGGATTTCCGTTATCCGAACGCAAATAAACCTTTTTATTATAATATATAAAGGTCAAATCTTTGTTGTATTTATCCTGGAACATTTTATTAAAATGAGTATCTAGAGAATTAAGAGTAATCGGAGAGGTGCTTGTATTTGTAGAAACAATTCTAAAGCCAACCTTTTCGCCGTGATTGAAAACTATTGAACCAACATCCACGGAATTATCACCCATACTAAGCTCCCAAACATTGCTATAAGTGGTATTCCGTGTCCAAGTAGCATTTGCATAGTTTTGTGCAGAGCCGTAAATCTTAGGCTTTTCACCCTCACCGTAAGCGGCATAGTTGGTGTACGAATAAAGCGGTAAGTTTCCTCTAAAAGTACTGCCTCTCTCAAGGAAAATGGTAACAGGACTATATACAAGACCCTTAATGCTTGAAAGCTTGCTTAAAGATTTCCAAGGTGCATCGGGAGTATTACCTGCGTTATTATCATTACCGTTATTGGAAATATAGTAAGCTCTTGGAGGAATATCGGGGTCCTTATAAGTTACGTATGTAAGAGTTTTGCTTGTGGTAGTACCTGCTGCAGAGCCTTCAAGCTCACCATACTCATTTACATAATCAACCAATGAATAAACTGAGTTCTTTGTAATATGCCAACCGTATTCGCCAAGCACATCGGACTGCATATCATCTATACTTTTGAAAACAAGTGAGCTATATGTTAAAAGGTTTTCACTCTTGCCTTTTTCGGTAAGTTTGAAGTTCCACAAATAACCTTTTCCGGTATTATTTGATTCAATAGCATAAATAAAGTCGGTTTGGTTATCTATTGTAGTAAGCTCTATTGAAGCATGGGTATATCCCTTGCTAAAGGAGACCGTACCCGAGTTCTTCATCCAGATATTAGAATTGGGATATGTTTCATTATGTCCGGTATAAAGAGACTTCATTCCGTAAGATAGCTTAAATTTGTTATAGGTATAATTGCCACCTGTTGAGTAAACATCAAATGACATTACATAAGTGGTATTAGGCTTAATTTCCATGCCGTTTTGCTTAATGCCAAGATGCTGAGCAAAGGTTTTATCCGAAGCCGCATTAGAGCAGTAAACCATAAGTCGGAAGGCCAAGCGGTCTTAGGAAGACA
>JAZNBP010000189.1:0-2801 GCA_045587085.1 Acutalibacteraceae bacterium
ACCTGATACTTTTTTATTCATAACCGTATTCATAAACACGCCCTTACTGATTATTGCAAAGTAACCGCCATATTCGTTTTCATAATTGTGTGTAATGAAATCAAGGGTTTCTCTTAGTTGGAGCATTGTAGCAAATTCGTGCTTGCAGGCACCGCTACAGAAACAGGAGCATTTGAGGTTTGAGATTTCGCCATCACAGTAATCAAATTCAATTTCGTAGTCTTCACTACCTTCTACAATCGCGTGACCGCAAGTACCATCTATCTCAACAAAGTGGACTCTGTTTTCAATATAATACTTGTGTCCCCGTTCAGCTATATGATTAGGTATTTTCATCTTCGACAAATCGTCAAGAGGAAATCTAAATGCATCATCATTACCGCTCACATAATCCTCATCATTTTCAGGGCCCTTAAACCAGGTAAGAACCTTTGAAAAAGGAATTGCATTTGGGTCAAAGCTGACAAAGTGTGAACCTGCAAGGTAGAAATCGCCAGATACCTTGGTGTCAATCACCGCAATAACCTTCTTGTAATCAGAAAGTTTAATCTTGAATGAATAATTAACTTCTGTAACCTGTCCGCGATAGCCTTCAAGCTTACCCTCAACATAAACAAAGTCACCAACCTTTAAATCAAAGCTGTCGTTGTAATATGCCCAACCCATACCTCTGTGTGGAAAATATACTTGAACAACAGATTTTTTAGGTTCGGAAGTTTCGTAACAAGGTGTAAGTGATATTTCGGTTTCAGGCACTTTGTTTGTTGTTGAATTAAAGCCTATATGATATTTTTTCATAGTTTCTTACCCCCAAAAACTAATATAATTGATTTATTATAATCATTATATAAAGTTTAGTGGGTGTAAAAACGGACAGTGCATAATAAAAGTATGAGATATTTGTATTTTATAATCAATAGATTTGAAAAAACCACAGATATGTTGCTATTAATTATATAACACTTTAACTTACTTCTCCACCTCATACGGCCAATCAATAATACCGCCGAACTCTTTTACGTTGGTATAGCCCAGCTTTGCAAGACTTTCTGCTGCGATTGTGCTTCGCCTGCCCGACCTGCAGTATACTAAAATCAGCTTATCCTTATCAGGAAGCATTTCTTTTGCCTTATTTTCAATTTCGGTGTATGGAATAAGGATTGCGCCATGAATATGTCCTTCGTCAAATTCGTCCTGTTCTCTTGTATCTAAAATGATATGTTCCTCGCCCGAATCCATTATCTTTTTGGCTTCAATTGCCGTTATTTGTTCATACATAGACTTTTCTCCTTTTTCAGAAACTATTATCGATGTCGGTCCGTCCGCTCCGCCTATAATCCCAACACTGCTATCCTTTGTGCAAGCGGTAAGAAGTATGCAAACTAAAACTATAAAAATATAAAATATCTTTTTCATCATTAACACCTACTTGAAATTATAAATAAAAACCTTGACCTTAATTCATATCCACAGGAAATTCCTTCAGTTTACTAAGCAAACTCATTATACTATATATTCACAGGAATTTCAAGAGTACTCTAATATTTATTAAAACCTTATTTGATATCTTAACAGGAAAGCATCAACACTAAAAATACGGATTCTGCAAGGCTTTAGGATAAATGAAAATCCACCAGCATATGCCGATGGATTTTTATAAGCAAATTTATTCTGTTGGATATAAAGAAAGCTTATTGTTTTGGTCGCATAACCCTAAATATATTTCTTTTGCACTGCCATATTTTTGCTGTTTTAGCTGTTTATCAAGCCACGTCAGATCAAGACCAAGCCTTTTTAGATTTTCGTGCAAAATCCGTCCGTCCATAATAACTTCTGTATCAATCTTCTCTCTTTCAGGTGTTATATTCATATCCTCAGGAGTTAATGGTCTTTTTGCGCTTCGGGGTAAAATCGTAAGACGTCCGTTATATTCAAAAATTGCCATCCCTATATCGCTTATATTAAAATAACCCTCCTGTCTGCACATAACCATAAACTCAGACAGCTCAAGCTTTGCTTTTTTCATATTCTTACGATACAGCTTCCCATTGTTCATAACCACAGTAGGTGTTCCGTTTACAAATTTTCGTGTTTTCGGGAACTTATGTGCAATTACAGTCAAGCCAATCGAAACTGCCCCGTAAATTATCATAGCGATTAACGGTTGTAAAGGTTCTTCAAGCTCTGTTGCAAGTTCTGCTGCAATTGAGCCTATCGTGATGCCCGTAATATAGTCAAAAAAGTCAAGCTGTGCCATTTGCTTATGCCCCATTATTTTAGCAATTACAAACAAAGACACTGCAGATAACAAAGAGGTTAATATTACCTTAATTAATTCCATAAAATCTCACTTCCTGTTCATTTATATTATGTACAGGAAAATGACAGTTTATGAGTTTTTCAGTTCTTTTTTGCGACCTTAATTCCATATATCAAGCTTATAATAGTATAAGGTACCAACAAAACAAGACAAAGAACCGTAGCAATCGGCGGAAGTAAAGTACTAACAATAAAGAGTATTCCTAAAATAACCGTTTCAAAGCCTATAAATCGGTTTATTTTTCTTGCTTTTTCCGTTTCTAAATCATAGTTTTTTACATAATCAAATTTAGGGAGATAATTTCCTATCACGAGGAACATAACACCTACAATAAGTCCTACAACTCTTCTTATATCAATATCCCATCCAAGACCATATCCTAAAGTTACAACCTGCAAAATCACACTCATTAACGGAATAATCCATTTTGTTGCTATCTCAAATTTCTTACGCTCACCGTGTTTTTCTGCATTTATATCAT
>JAZNBP010000190.1:0-19512 GCA_045587085.1 Acutalibacteraceae bacterium
AAATACGCAAAATATCCGAAAGTGTATATTGACTTGTTGCGTGGGGCATGATATAATAGAATCGATAAAAATATAGAAATACGCAAAATTTCCGAAATAGGTTTGGCCATGATTGAAAGAAAAAAGTATCTCGAAAAATTAAAATCCAAAAAGGAGAACGGCTTAGTTAAGGTTATTACCGGTATCAGAAGATGCGGTAAATCTTATTTGCTGTTCAATATATATAAGGATTATTTGAAGTCAATCGGAGTAGAGGACGAGTGTATTATCTGCCTTGCTCTTGATGATGACGAGAATATTCAATACCGTAATCCCCTTGAGCTTGGCAAGCATATCCGCAGTCTAACTAAAGACGAAAGCAAAACTTATTATGTCTTTCTTGATGAGATTCAAAAGGTCGTTACCATTCAGAATCCATATATTGAGGGTGTTGAGGATAAGATCGGTTTTGTCGATGTTGTGCTTGGTCTTATGAAGCACGACAATATTGATGTTTATGTTACCGGCAGTAACTCGAAAATGCTGTCCTCCGATATCCTCACCGAGTTCCGTGGCCGCGGTGATGAGATTAGGGTTAATCCGCTTTCTTTTGCGGAGTTTTATAATGCTTTCGAGGGAGAAAAGCACAATGCTTGGCAGGAGTATTACACCTATGGCGGACTTCCTCTGGTAATGACTAAAAAGAGCCACGAAGAAAAAGCGAAATATTTGCAATCTCTGTTCGATGCAATCTATATCAGCGATATTATGGATAGAAACAAGCTTGTGTACAAAAAATCGGTGCTTGATGATATTCTCAACATCGTTTCGTCTTCGGTTGGTTCGCTTACTAATGCCAACAAGATTACCAACACCTTCAAAAGTGCAAAGCAGATGAATATTGGTGCACCTACCGTTAATAGATATCTTGACTATTTTATTGATGCGTTCCTGCTTTACAAAGCAGAACGTTATGACGTTAAGGGAAGAAGGTATATCGGCTCGCCGCTTAAATACTATTTCAGTGATGTGGGTCTTCGCAATGCAAGACTTAATTTCCGTCAGCAAGAAGAAAATCACATTATGGAAAACATTATTTATAACGAGCTTTGCGGCCGTGATTTCAGTGTGGATGTCGGTGTGGTTGAGTACTGCTATAAGGATGCAGAAAAGAAGAGCAAACGCACCCAGCTTGAAATCGACTTTGTAGCGAATAAGGGCAGCAAAAAATACTATATCCAGTCAGCATTGACCGTCGCAGACGAGGAGAAACGTGAGCAAGAGAGCCGTTCCTTAAAACGTGTCGGAGATTCCTTTAAAAAGATTGTTGTAGTCAAAGACAACATCATCCCCTGGCACGACGATGACGGCATCCTCTACATCGGCATCGAACAATTCCTGCTCGATGAAAATGCAATGGATATATAATGATTTAAAATTAGAGCTGTAAAGGTGGAATGTATGCGATTAATAAAGAGAAATGCATTATAAAAATATTATGAATTATTACTTTTTTCTCGTTTAACTACGGTTGTGGCGACGGTATTCGCCGGGGGAGATATCGTAGTGATTACGGAAGCAACGGGTAAAATAGTTTACATCCGAAAAGCCACACTCAAGTGCAATCTTTGAAATACTTGTATCATTGTTAATAAGCATACGGCGTGCCTTTTCAAGACGCAGTACACGAATATACTCCATAGGTCTAACACCTACAACAGTTTTGAACAGACGGCAAAAATAAGATTGGTCGTATCCAAATATTTTACTGATGCTTGAAGAGGTGATATCCTCACAATAATGGTCGGTAATATATTCAATAACCTCTCGTAAACGTCCCTCCGCTACAGGGTGTACGTAACGGGTATCCTGATAACGCTCAAACAAAAGTGACAGCAGTTGATAAACAAGACCTACCTGCATAAGCGGAAAGCCGTTGCGTTTTTCATTTGAAACTGTGAAAATTTGGTTTATTAATTCTAACACTTCGTTATCATTTATAATCGGCATAAACATTGAGGAATTGTTAATGAACGGTCTAAGCAGACGATTGGCGGTTTTATCTTGGGCGAACTGAGAAACAAGTTCAAACATAAAAACGCGATAGGAGATGTCCTCAATGGCTGTAGCTTCGTGAGTGCAACCGGGATTTACAATTACAATATCGCCCTCTTTGGCGACAATTTCTTCACCTGCAATGTGTGCGAGCATTGAGCCTTTATCAATAATTAATATTTCGAATCTTTCGTGCCAATGCAGCGGTACACATTTAGAGTGCGATTTCATATTTAAATGAAGCAACCGAACGGCATCGGCACCGTAATAAATTTGTTCGGATTCTCGCAATTTTTCGTAATCCACAGTATGCCCCCTAAAAGTCGAAAATCTGCTAATAAAAAAATTTAAGTCTCTAAATATACTAATTGTATCATAGCATATTCAGTTACTTAATGCAATACCGTAAACTTCATAATTAGGAAGCAAAGGAATAACTTCTTTTAAGAAATAAATTAAAAAGTCAAAATTGTGCTAAAAAAAGTCTAATATAGTTCTTGATTTTTAATGACTTTTACTTTATTATTATAGATGAAAGATTTTAAATTTTTTGGAGGTTGTTGAAATGTTAAAAGCTGCTTTAGTTGGTGTTGGCGGTATAAGCCCTACACACATCGGTCCCTGGATGGCTATGGAGGATGTTGAGTTAGTTGCAATTTGCGACGTTCGTCCCGAACAGATGGAAAAATACCCTGATATTCATCAGTATACCGATTACAAGGAAATGTTAGAGGTTGAAAAGCCTGACATTTTGGACATTTGCTTGCCCTCTTTCTTGCACGCAGAGGTAGCTATTTATGCTATGGACCGCGGAATTAACGTAATCTGTGAAAAGCCTATTACATTAAATCCTGCCGATGTAGCACGTGTATACGAGGCATCCCGTCGCAATAATGTTCGCTTTATGGTGGCTCAGGTTGTACGCTTTATGTCAGACTACAAGCTTATCAAGGAAGTATTTGACTCCGGTAAGTACGGTAAATTACTTTCTGCTAATATGGCAAGACTTGGCACTATGCCCAGTTGGAGCTGGGACAACTGGATGAAGGACGAGAAGCGTAGCGGTCTAGTACCCTTTGACCTTCACGTACACGATGTTGACTTTATGCTTTATGCCTTTGGCATGCCTAACAGCCATTACGTAAACCGCACCAAGAGACCTGACCAGGATTATATCCAGACAATGTTCCGTTATGATGATTTTGTAATTACTGTAGAAGCATCTTGGTTTAGTGCAAAGTATCCTTTTACTGCAAGCTATCGCTTCCAGTTTGAGAATGCTATTATCGAAAAGAATGTAGACGGTGTTAAGCTTTACACACCGGATGAAGTTATTGAGATTGAAAAAGCAGGTGTTCAGGATGAGAATATCAATCTTGTTATCACCGCTGATGACCCGTATGCTGCTGAAATCCGTTACTTTACCGACTGTGTAAAGGCAGGCGTTGATGCAGATATGGTGAAAGAGGCTGAAATGCAGAAGTTGCTTGACGTTCTCTCAAGCCTATAATCTAAAAATAAGTATACAAAAAACTCCTGCGGTAGAATTACCGTGGGAGTTTTCGGTTTAAAAGCGGATAATTAAGGGATATTTAGCATTTTGACCTTAAAAAATATTGGGTATGGTAAATAGTGTAAATATATGTTATAATAACATTTGCTTAAAACCGAAAGGGGATTTTAAACTGTGAAAATTACAATTATTGGTCTTGGTACTATTGGAAAAACAATACTTAAAAATCTTTCAGGCGAAGGGCATACCATAACCATTATTGATGAGGAAAAGGCAAAGGTTGAAACGCTGATTGAAAAGTATGACGTGTTTGGCGTAGTAGGTAATGGCGCTTGTATGGATATTCAGAAGGAAGCAAATGTTGATGATTCGGACTTGGCTATTGTTTTGACCGATAGCGATGAGCTGAATGTATTTGCTTGTTTGGTTGCTAAAAAGCTTGGTGTAAAGAATACAATAGCACGCGTACGAAACCCCGACTACAGAAAACAGATTATTGATATGAAGGATGACCTCGGTATCGCTATGATTGTAAACCCCGAAAGGGAAACGGCGGACGAGATATACAACATTATAAATCTTCCGTCGGTTGTAAGTATTGAGCATTTTGCAAAGGGCAGTGTCTTGCTTGCGGAAATCGTTGCAGAAAAGGACAGTGCTTTAGTAGGCGAAACCCTCATTTCTTTGGGTAAAAAGCTTACTACAAGGGTGCTTATCTGTGCGGTTCAGCGTGGGGATGAGGTTGTTATTCCCTCGGGTTCATTTGAAATTAAAGAGGGGGATAAAATCTATTTTACATCCGACGCCAAGGCACTTGGTGATTTTCTTTCCGAGGTAAATTTAGTAAAATCGCCTTTTAAGAATATTATGATTGTGGGCGGCGGCAGAATCGGATATTATCTTGCTGATTCGCTTTCTCAAAAGAAATATAAGGTAAAGCTTCTTGAAAATAATCCAAGGCACGCCGAGGAGCTTGCTGAGCTTTTGCCTAAGGCTACCATCGTATGCGGTAACGGTACTCAACACGATGTTTTGCTTGAGGAGGGGATAGAGGCTATGGATGCCTTTGTTGCCCTTACCGATATTGACGAGGAAAATATGATTGTTTCTATGTTTGCAAATAAAAAGCGGGTTAAAAAGGCAATCACGCAAATTAAGAATGATGACCTTTACGGTATGCTTGACGAGCTAGGAATTAATAATAATGTATCGCCAAAGCATATAGTTGCGGGCAGAATTATAAGCTATATCCGTGCACTTGCAAATACTGTTGGCAGTAATGTGCTTACAATGTATCAGCTTGTAAATGATCGGGTTGAAGCACTTGAATTTGCGGCAAAAAGGGCAGAAAAATTTTACGATAAGCCTTTAAGAGATTTAAAAATCAAAGACAATTGCCTGGTGGCGTGTATTATCCGCCAAAACAAGATTATTATTCCCGACGGTAATTCAGATATAAGGCTTGGGGATAATGTTGTGGTGGTAACTACCCACAAAAATTTTGATGATTTAAACGATGTGTTTGAATAAGGTGGGGCTATGGATTATAAAAAAATAGGGAAAATACTAGGTAAAATTATGATAACCGAGGCAATACTTATGCTGGCACCTCTTATTGTAAGTTTTATCTACAAAGAAGCTTTTATAAATAAGATTGCCTTTATAATCCCGATTATAGCCTTGATTGTTATAGGCTTTTTATTGCAAATTCCAAAGCCTAACAGAAATCAGCTTTACCAAAAAGAGGGCTTTGCACTTACAGCACTTGTTTGGATTGTAATGACATTGTTTGGTGCTGTTCCGTTTGTTATAAACGGGAACATTCCGAATTATGTTGATGCCTGCTTTGAAATTATGTCAGGCTTTACAACTACGGGCTCCAGCATTATTGCAGATATAACGGTTATGTCCCGTTCCTCGCTGTTTTGGAGAAGCTTTTCACATTGGATTGGCGGTATGGGAATCCTTGTTTTTGTTTTGATTTTTATTCCTGAAAGTAACGACGGCTCTGCAATGCATCTGCTTCGTGCAGAAAGCCCGGGACCTCAGGTAGGTAAAATTGTATCAAAAATGAAGGTTACAACAAGAATACTCTATCTTATCTATCTTGGTATGACGGTATTAGAGATTACTATTCTGATGCTTGATAAGCCTATCCCGGGATACGAAAACGACCAATTTTTCTTTAGTCTGCTTGCAACCTTTGGCTGTGCGGGTACGGGTGGATTTGGTTTTATACCTGGAAGTATGGAGCTTTTTAATCCATTTTCCCAATATGTAATGGCGATATTCCTTATACTGTACGGTTGTAATTTCAGTCTTTATTACTTGTTGCTAATCGGCAAGGTTCGGGATGTATTAAGAAGTCAGGAATTTCGCAGCTATTTTCTTATTATAGCGGCGGCTGTCGGTTTTGTGTTTTTAAGTCTTGCTGCAAGATTTGAAGCCTTTCCGCAAAGCTATACAAACGAGGAAACCTTCCGTCATTCGCTTTTTCAGGTAGCTTCGCTTATTACAACCACCGGTTATACCACAACCGATTACGCCGTATGGCCAATGCTTGCTAAAACAACACTTGTATTAGCTATGTTTGTTGGAGCTATGGCAGGCTCCACTGCAGGCGGTATTAAGGTATCAAGAATTGTTATAGCGGTAAAGGGTGCATATATCAATGTTAGAAAGCTTGTAAATCCACGCTATGTGCCCAAAGTGAAATTTGAAGGGAAAACGCTTGAACAAAAAACTATCAATGATGTGTTTGCCTTTATAACTCTTTACTTCTTTATTTTGCTTACTGCGTTGTTTCTTTTATCCTTTGACCCCATTAATGGTCAGACCGTAGCTGTTGTATCGGATGCCGGTGCTTATGAAGTAAAGCACGGATTTTTCAGTAATTTTTCCTCGGTGCTTGCCTGCATTTCCAATATAGGACCCGGCTTTGAAGCAGTAGGTCCGTATGCTTGTTATGCGGGATACAGTGCATTTTCAAAAATAGTTCTTACATTTACTATGATGCTTGGCAGACTTGAAATTTTGCCTGTGCTGATTTTGTTTAATAAGAGAACCTGGAAAAAGATTTAAATTGTTTTAAAAAGCACCGTTTTCGGTGCTTTTTACCACTTGGCTACATAGTGCTTTCCACCGCTAAAAAGGAAAAATATATGGCATTTTGCTTTATAATGCAAAATATTGCAGCAAATTTAGGCGGAATGCTGACACCGTTTGGCAATCCGCAAAATCTCTATCTTTACTCTAAATTTTCAATTCCAAACGGTGAGTTTATGGCTATTATGCTGCCGCCGTTTTTACTCTCGATTACGCTTATTACAATTTGTTGTCTTTTTGTTAAGCCTGAGCCTATAAGAACTGTTAGCAAGCATATCCATTTGCCGATAAAAAGAACCGTGCTTTATTTAGCACTATTTGTTTTGGCGGTAGCCATAGTTTTCAGAGGGATTCCTTATTGGGTAGGACTGCTGGTTATACCTGAAGTATTACTTTTTGTTGATAAAGAAGCACTTAGAAAAGTGGATTATCCCTTGCTTTTAACATTTGTGTTTTTCTTTATTTTTGCGGGTAATATGGCAAGAATAGAGCTTGTTACTGATTTTTTTGGTAGCTTGCTTCAAAAAAACAGTCTCATTTTCAGTACACTTTCCTGCCAATTTATAAGCAATGTGCCGTCGGCAATACTTCTTTCTCAGTTTACCGATAATTACAAGGAGTTGCTTTTGGGTGTGAACATTGGCGGTGTAGGAACCTTGATTTCATCCCTCGCAAGCCTTATAACCTTTAGAGAATACACAAAACACTATCCTCAAAAAACAGGTTACTATATAGGTGTATTTTCACTTTTTAATTTTTCGTTTTTAATTATTTTGACGGTGGCTATGTTGCTTTTAAATATTTAACCCTAAATGGGAAATAATACCTCTTGAAAGAGAGGTATTTTTTTATGGGTAAAAAAATAGTTAATGTTGAAGGCTTTGAGCTTCTTGATTCGAGAAGTAATCCGACAATAGGTGTAAGGATTACTTTGGAAGGCGGTGCTTCGGGATTGGCAATATCACCTTCGGGAGCTTCAACAGGTGAATATGAGGCACACGAAAAAAGGGATAGCGACAATCCTCGCTATATGGGTAAGGGTGTAGAGCAGGCGGTAGGTCTTATTAATACCGAAATAAAAGAATCACTTTTAGGACTTGACGCAACAAGGCAAAGAGAAATAGATAACTGTTTAATAAAGCTTGACGGCACCGAAAATAAGAAAAGGCTTGGTGCAAACGCAATACTTGCGGTATCTTTGGCGGTGGCAAAAGCTTCGGCAAATTCTTATAATTTACCGCTTTATAAATATCTGGGTGGCATATTTGGGAATGAAATGCCTGTACCTATGATGAATATTTTAAACGGCGGTGCTCACGCAGATAATAATATTGATATTCAAGAATTTATGATAATGCCTGTTTTTCAAAAAAACTTTAGCGAGGGATTAAGAGCTTGCAGTGAAATATATCACACCTTAAAAGGAATTTTAAAGGAAAAAGGATTTTCCTCAGCAGTAGGTGACGAGGGTGGCTTTGCACCAAATCTCAATTCTGATGAGGAAGCCTTGGAGCTGATTGTTAGTGCCATAAAAAAGGCAGGCTATACCAAAAGCCAAATAAAAATAGCACTTGATATAGCTTCCAGCGAATGGTATGACGGCGGAGAGTACAAGTTGCCTAAAAGAAAAAAGTGTATGACGGCAAATGAGCTGATTTCGTATTATGAGGGCTTGTGTGAAAAATATCCTATAATTTCAATAGAGGACGGCGTCGGCGAAAACGATTGGGAGGGCTGGAAGTCATTAACTAAGGCGTTGGGAAGTAAAATTCAGCTAGTCGGCGACGATTTGTTTGTTACCAATTACGAAAGACTTAAAAAGGGAATAGCAGAGGGCGTTGCCAATGCAATACTGATTAAACCTAACCAAATAGGAACACTTACTGAAACCCTCGACGTAATAGCTTATGCAAAGCAAAACGGGTATAAAACCATAATTTCTCATCGCTCGGGCGAGAGCGAGGATACAACCATTGCCGATTTAGCTGTAGCGGCAAATGCAGGGCAAATTAAAACGGGAGCACCTGCTAGAAGCGACAGAGTAGCTAAATATAACAGACTTTTAATTATAGAAAAAGACAAACAAAATAAGCGGTGTTAGTACCGCTTATTTTGTTTTTTTCGGTAAATACTAAAAAAGTGTTTACTTTAAAAAAAAATTGTCGTAAAATAGAGGTGTATATGTAGGTGATGAAAGTGGCAAATGATAAAATTGTAATTAAGGGAGCGAATGAGCATAACCTTAAAAATATTGATTTGGAAATACCAAGGGATAAGCTTATTGTTTTTACAGGGTTATCGGGAAGCGGTAAATCCTCCTTGGCGTTTGATACAATCTATGCAGAGGGACAGCGTCGTTACGTTGAATCCCTTTCCTCTTATGCACGTCAATTTTTGGGACAGATGGAAAAGCCCAATGTTGATACTATTGAGGGACTTTCTCCCGCAATTTCGATAGACCAAAAAACCACTTCTAAAAACCCGCGTTCTACTGTTGGCACGGTGACCGAAATTTATGATTATTTGAGACTTTTATATGCCCGAGTTGGAATTCCGCACTGTCCTGTTTGCGGTAAGGAAATAAGCCAGCAAACCACCGACCAGATTGTGGATGTAGTAATGAAACTGCCCGAGGGCACAAAATTTCAGGTGCTGTCGCCTGTTGTAAAGGGCAGAAAGGGCGAACACCAGAAAGAGCTTGAAAATGCAAGAAAATCAGGCTATTCAAGGGTTAGGATAGACGGTAATATTTACGATTTATCAGAAGAAATCAAGCTTGAAAAGAATAAAAAGCATATGATTGAGGTTGTGGTTGACCGCCTTGTTATAAAGCCCGATGTGGTTTCACGCCTTACCGACAGTATAGAAACTGCGGTTAAGCTGTCAGGCGGTCTTATTGCGGTTGATGTTATAGGCGGGGAGGAGCTTCAATTTTCACAAAGCTATGCCTGTGACGAGCATGGCATAAGCATACCCGAGCTTACCCCCACAATGTTTTCCTTTAATAATCCTATGGGTGCCTGTCCTGTTTGTACAGGTATTGGCTCCTTTAAAAAAATCGACCCCAGACTTATTATTCACGATGAGGAAAAATCCCTTTTAGAGGGTGCAATCAAGGCTTCGGGCTGGGGAGTTAATTCTTGGTTTAATCCTGATGCCAGCAGTATTGCCGAGATGTATTATAAAGGTATTGCTGACTATTACGGCTGTGACATAAACACTGCTTGGAAGGATTTAAGCGACGAGGTTAAAAATGCTGTCCTTTACGGTACAGGCGATATAAAGCTAAAGCTCACGAGAAATACTATGTTTGGCGGTGGCACCTATTATGCTCCTTTTGAGGGTGTTGTAAATAATCTTGAAAGACGCTACAAGGATACCACAAGCGACTACGCCAGAAACGAGTTAGAGGCTCTTATGACCGAAAGTGCCTGCCCTGAATGTAAGGGTGCCCGCTTAAAGCCTGAATATTTAGCAGTAACAGTAGGCGGTAAAAATATAAAAGAATTTTGCGATATGTCGGTCGTAAAGGAGCTTGAGTTTTTAGATACAATCCGTTTTTCATCACGTGACCAAATGATTTCAAAGCCCATTATAAAGGAAATTAAAGAAAGACTTAATTTCTTAAAAAGTGTAGGACTTGACTATCTTGATTTGTCTCGCTCATCAGGTACACTTTCGGGCGGTGAGAGACAGAGAATAAGGCTTGCCACACAGATAGGTTCATCGCTTATGGGTGTTCTTTATATTCTTGATGAGCCAAGTATCGGACTTCATCAGCGTGACAATGAAAGATTAATTGCCACTCTTAAAAGACTTCGCGATTTGGGTAACACAGTAATTGTTGTTGAGCATGACGAGGATACTATCCGTTCGGCGGATTACGTTGTGGATATTGGCCCTGGTGCCGGTATTCACGGCGGTGAGGTTGTTTTTGCAGGTGATTTGGAAGGTCTTAAAGAATGTAAAGAATCTATTACTTCCGATTATCTAACAGCAAGACGTAAAATTCCCGTACCTCAAAAACGCCGTCAAGGTAACGGAAATGAGTTAATTTTAAAGGGTGCGGCAGAGAATAACCTTAAAAATATAAATGTTAAAATACCGCTTGGCACCTTTACCTGTGTAACAGGTGTTTCGGGAAGCGGTAAATCCTCGCTTGTTAACGATATTCTTTATAAAATCCTTGCAAACAAGCTTAATAATGCCAAAACCATACCCGGTAAGTATAAGTCTGTTGAGGGTGTAGAAAACCTTGATAAAATAATAAATATAGACCAATCTCCCATAGGCAGAACTCCACGCTCGAACCCGGCTACCTATACGGGCGTTTTCACCGATATAAGAGAGCTGTTTGCTTCTACTAAGGATGCAAAAATGAAAGGCTACAACGCGGGCAGATTTTCCTTTAATGTAAAGGGCGGTCGTTGTGAAGCCTGTCAGGGTGACGGAATTTTAAAGATTGAAATGCATTTTTTACCCGATATTTATGTTCCGTGTGAGGTATGCTCGGGCAGTCGCTATAATAGGGAAACGCTTAGCGTTAAATATAAGGGTAAGAGTATTTACGATGTACTTGAAATGACGGTGGAGGAGGGTATGTACTTCTTTGAAAGCATACCTAAAATTTACCGAAAGCTCAAAACACTTTTCGATGTGGGACTAGGCTATGTTAAAATAGGACAGCCCGCAACAACACTTTCCGGCGGTGAGGCTCAAAGAGTAAAGCTTGCTACCGAGCTTTCGAAAAGAAGCACAGGTAAAACTATTTATATACTTGATGAGCCCACAACGGGACTTCATACTGCAGATGTGCATAAGCTGATAGAGGTATTGCAGAAATTTGTAGAAACGGGCAATACCGTGCTTGTAATAGAGCATAATTTAGATGTAATAAACACGGCTGATTATATTATTGATTTAGGTCCCGAGGGTGGTGACGGCGGCGGTACGGTTGTCGTAGCAGGTACACCCGAAGCAGTTGCTAAGTCGGAAAAATCGTATACAGGTAAATTCTTAAAAAATATGCTTTAAATTTACACATTATTCACCAAAAAGGAGTGAATATGGGTTAAAATCAGTATTTAAGAGGTGAAAAGGTAAATGTTCGGCTATGTCAGGGCTTGTAAGCCTGAAATGAAAATCAAGGAATTTGAGTCCTACAAGGCGGTTTACTGCTCACTTTGTAAACAGCTTGGGAAATCCTACGGTTTTTTATCCCGACTGACACTAAGCTATGATTTCACCTTTTTGGCACTTCTTAATATGTCGCTTAAAAGCGAATGTGCCTGCGTTACAAGGAAACGCTGTGCCTTTAATCCTTTAAAAAAGTGTAATTATCTTGAAAAAACAGAGGATTTAAAAATGCCATCTGCGGCAGCAATGATTATGCTTTATTATAAAATAAAGGATAATATATCGGACGAGGGCTTTTTCAAAAAAATCGGCAACGCACTGCTTTTACCGCTTTTTAGTACTGCTCACAAAAAGGCTATGAGGGAATTTCCGCAAATTGAAAAAGCGGTAGCAGAGTATATTGCAGAGCAAAACCGTCTGGAAGCAGAAAACTGCACAAGCCTTGATATGGCGGCAGACCCGACGGCTAAAGCACTCTCTCAGATTTTTATGCTTTGCAGCGAGGACGAAATGCAAAAAAGGGTACTCGACAGACTAGGCTATTGCATTGGCAGATATGTTTATATACTTGATGCTGCCTGTGATTTAAGCGACGATATTAAATCAGGCTCATATAATCCGTTAAAGGCGGATTTTTCGGGCGAAATTGATGAATACTTAAAGTCAAAGGCTTTGCCGCAGCTTTATTTTTGCGTTAATGAAGCGGCAAGAGCATTTGAGCTTTTGGATATTAAAAAGTTTAAAACAATTTTAGGCAATATAATTTATTTAGGGTTAGAGGAAACCTTTAAAAAGGAGTTAAAAACAGAATGAAAGACCCCTATCAGATTTTAGGTGTAGACAAAAATGCTTCGGAGGAGGAAATAAAAAACGCTTACAGGGAGTTAGCCCGAAAATATCACCCCGATAACTATGCGGATAATCCTCTTTCTGATTTGGCGGGCGAGAAAATGAAGGAAATTAACGAGGCTTACGATGAAATTATGAATAGTCGAAAGCACGGAAAGTCGCACAGCTCAAAGGCTCACAATAACGGAGGCCCTTCGGCTTTTCCCGAGGTGCGTTCGCTTATAAATCAAAACCGTCTTGAGCAGGCTCAGGAGGTGCTTGACGGAGTACCGCCTTATAACCGAAATGCCGAGTGGTATTTCCTAAACGGTACAGTCCTTTACAGACGCGGTTGGTTTGACCAGGCATATACAAGCTTTGCTACCGCTTGCCGTATGGACCCCGCTAATCCCGAGTACCGAAACGCTTTAAATCAAGCACAAAGACAGTCAGGTGCTCAGTATAACCCTTACCGTTCTTACGGAAACGCGGGCGGAATGAGTGCTTGCGACTGCTGTTCTAATCTTATTTGTGCGGATTGCTGCTGCGAATGTATGGGCGGCGATTTGATTTCCTGTTGTTAAGGCTTTTGGTGATTTTATGAAAAGAACATCAAAAATTACACTTAGTGCTATGATGGCGGCATTGGCTACGGCTACAATGCTGCTCTCATTTTTTCCCTACCTTACCTATGCAATCCCTGCGGTTGCCGGACTTTTTATAATGGTAGTGGTAATCGAAATTGATTTAAAATGGGCAATGCTTTCGTATCTTGCGTCGGCGGTTATTTCGCTTCTTATTTTGCCTGAGCCTGAAAGCAAGCTTTTATACATCTGTTTTTTAGGCTATTATCCCGTTTTAAAGGCAATAATCGAAAAGCTCAGAAAACATCCTATTGAATGGGTTTTAAAAGTAATAAGCTTCAATATAGCTTTGGTTATAGTCTATTTTGCATTTTCGAAAGCGGTTAATTTCTCTTTAGAGGAATTGGGCGTTTTCGGGAAATACGGGGCTGTAGCTTTGTGGATTATGGGAAATGCGGTATTTGTGCTTTATGATATTGTGGTATCAAGAATGGCAATGATGTATATGTCAGTATTGCATCCAAAAATAAAGAGAATATTTAAATATTAAAGGTGATAAAATGCGTACTAAACAGTTTAAGTCAGAATCAAAAAAGCTTATGGATATGATGATAAATTCTATCTATACCCATAAGGAAATATTTTTAAGAGAGCTTATTTCAAACGCAAGCGATGCTCTTGATAAGCTGTATTTTATGTCCCTTACCGATACAAATGTGGGAATTGCTCCTGATGAGTTCCAAATAAAAATTGATATTGATAAGGAAAACCGATTACTTAAAATTACCGATAACGGTTGCGGTATGACCGAGGAGGAGCTTGACAAAAACCTTGGTACTATTGCAAAATCAGGCTCCTTTAACTTTAAAGCAGAAAACGAGAAAACCGAAAATGTTGATATTATCGGTCAGTTTGGTGTGGGCTTCTATTCGGCATTTATGGTAAGTGATGATGTTACCGTAAAGAGTAAAGCCTACGGCAGTGACAAGGCGTTTTGCTGGAAATCAAAGGGGGCTGACGGTTATAGTGTATCCGATTGCGAAAAGGAAACTGTCGGCACAGAGATTATATTACATATAAAGGATAACACTCCCGACGAAAACTATGACGAGTTTTTAGACCAATACAGAATAAGTGCACTTGTTAAAAAATATTCCGATTATATCCGTCACCCTATAAATATGGAATTTATTACAAAAGAACCTATTGAGGGTAGCGAGGGTGAATATAAGGATGTTGCGGAAATTCGCACTTTAAACAGTATGACTCCGCTTTGGAAAAAGGCAAAAAATGAAATCACAGAGGATGAATATAACGCCTTTTACACCGAAAAATTTTATGATTATAATAAACCGTCAAGGGTAATCCACTATAAGACCGAAGGACAGGCTACTTATAATGCACTTTTGTTTATTCCTAAAAATGTACCCTTTGATTATTACACAAAGGAGTTCGAAAAGGGCTTGCAGTTATATTCAAGAGGCGTGCTTATTATGGATAAGTGCGGTGATTTACTGCCCGACCACTTTAGCTTTGTAAAGGGTCTTGTTGACAGCGAGGATTTGTCACTTAATATCTCCCGCGAAATGCTTCAGCACGATAATCAGTTAAAGCTTATTGCCAAAACCCTTGAAAAGAAAATCAAGGGTGAGCTTGAAAAAATGCTTAAAGATGACAGAGAGGCTTACGAGGAATTCTTTAAAGCCTTTGGAATTCAACTGAAATTCGGCATTTATAACGATTATGGAATTCATAAGGATAACCTTAAGGATTTAATAATGTTCCACAGCTCTAATGAAAAGAAGTATGTCACATTAAAGGAATATGTTGAGAGAATGCCTGAGTCACAGGAAAGCATCTATTATGCCTGCGGCGAAAGTGACGAAAAAATCGAAATGCTGCCGCAGACAGATGCTGTTAAGGAAAAAGGCTTCGAGATACTTTACCTTACAGAAAATGTTGATGAATTCGCACTAAAGATTTTGAATGAGTATAACGGCAAAAAGTTTGTAAATATTTGTGATAACAGCTTAAATCTTGATACCGATGACGAGAAAAAAGCTTTAGCTGATGAAAACAACAGCAATGCCGACTTGTTTAATGCTATGAAGGAGGCTATAGGCGACGCTGTTTCGTCAGTTAGATTTACTAATAAGCTTAAAAAGCATCCCGTATGTCTTACTAGCGAGGGTGAAATTTCACTTGAAATGGAAAAAACTTTAAACGCAATGCCGGGAGCAGTCGACAAGCTTAAAGCACAGATAGTTCTTGAAATTAATGCAAATCATTCTATTGCAGAAAAATTAAAGTCCCTTTATCAAAACGATAAAGAGACCTTGTCTAAATATTCAAAATTACTTTATGATGAGGCTTGTCTTATAAGCGGTGTATCGCTTAAGGACCCCGTAGAGCACAGCAATTTGGTTTGCGAGCTTATATTAAAATAATTTAAGTTCCGCAAAGCTTCATAACAAGACTGTGTGGCAAAAGCTTTGCAAGTAAACGGTAAAATTTATAAAAAAGGCGGTTTGTATAAACTGCCTTTCTGTTTTTAGAGGCAATTATACTTTTTCTTGCAATAACCGACGGGTTTACACGTGGCAGAGTGTCAAAGGTACGGCTTTTACCCTTTTTAATGCCTGCAACACCCAAAAATTCAGTATCCATAGGGCCGGGGCATACAGCCAAGACATTAATTTCCCTTTGCTTTAACTCCTCACGCATTGCACGGGATAAGGATAAAACATAAGCTTTTGTAGATGAATAAACCGCCATACGGGTGTTCGGTGCAAAGGAAGCGATTGAGCAGGAATTTATAATTTCTGCACCCTTTGTCATAAAGGGCAGAGTAATGCTTGACATAACTGTCAATGCCTCGCAGTTAAGCCGTAGCATACCGATGTTATCCTCGTTTTGTATTTCATCAAATACACCTAATTTTCCGTAGCCAGCGTTGTTAATTAAAATTCTTACATTGGCTTTTTCGCTTTCAAGAAGCTTTGAAAAAGCAGTATGGCTTTCTTTTTGTGTTATATCAAGGGGAATTATCTTTACTTTTTTATCAATTTTTTCGGCAACCGATTTAAGCTTTTCTTCACGTCGGGCTATAAGCCAGATTTCGTCTATGTCGCTTCGGAGTTTGTCGGTCCATTCGGCAAAATAAGCTCCCATACCTGAAGAAGCACCGGTGATTACTGCAATATTCATTATAAAATGCACATCCTTTCCATATTTTATTATATATATTTAGCAAAATTAAATCAAGAATAAAAAAATTTGTTGACAATAAGGTGCCTTTTGAGGTATAATCTAGAATTGATAGGATAGGCATAAATTGTTTTTTGCCTTTTTACTTGTTTTAAAAATGTTATTTGTCTAAACTAAGGAGGGTTTATTGTGAAAAGAACATATCAGCCTAAAAAGCTTCATCGTAAAAAAGAGCACGGCTTCTTAAAGAGAATGGCTACTGCTAACGGTCGCAAGGTACTTGCTCGTCGTAGAGCTAAGGGAAGAAAGCAGCTCACATACTAAAAGCCACTGTTTTGTGGCTTTTCCTTTTATATGGGAGTTTTTATGGAAAATTTCGTAAAAATTAAAGAAAATTACGAATTCAGGCGTGCCTATAAAAGGGGTGGGGCATTGGTTTCCCCCTATGCGGTGATTTATGTTTTTAAAACAAAAGGCAGCCGAGTTCGGCTTGGCATCACTGTGGGCAAAAAAATTGGCAAAGCGGTAAAACGAAACCGTGCAAAGCGTATTATTACTGCCGCTTTCAGACAGCTTTTGCCCTATATAAATGGTGGCTACGATTTTGTGATAGTAGCCCGTACACGTATTTTGACAGTGAAAAGCACGGTTTTACTAAAAAATTTTGAAAAGCTTTTAGGTGAAGCAGACCTTTTAAATTCAACTGAAAATGATGAGTAGATTATTAATTAAAATGATAAGGTTTTATCAAAAAAATATCTCACCTTCTAAAATTTCCTGTTGCCGATATACACCTTCCTGTTCATCCTACGCTATTGAGGCAATTAGAATTCACGGTGCATTTAAGGGCTTAGCGCTATCAGTTTGGCGTATTTTGAGGTGTAATCCATTTTGCCGTGGGGGATACGACCCCGTACCTCCAAAAAGAGAAAAACATTAAATTTAAAAATAACCATCGAATTTTGAAAATTCGGAATGGACGGGTGCATATATGTTTGATTTTATTAATAAGCCTTTGGGCTTTATACTTGAAAAATTAGCCGATTTAATGGGCGGCAGCTTTGCGTGGGCGGTTCTTGCCTTTACGCTTGTAATTAATTTGATTTTAATTCCGCTTACTATAAAAAGTCAGAAATCTACAGTTCAGCAAATCCGTATCAAGCCTAAGCTTGACGAGCTTAAAAAACGCTACGGAAACGACAGACAAAAGTTTGCTGAAGCACAGCAAAAGCTATATCAGGAAGAAAACGTATCATTGTCGGGCGGATGTTTGCCTCTTATTCTGCGTCTTGTTATTATGATGAGTATTTACACACTTATTTTATCCCCACTCACATATATGGCAGGTGCAGACCACAAAAAAATCACTAATGTAACTGACGAGATTAAGACTTCTTTAACTGAGCTTAAAAAGGATGACCAAAAGTCATATGAAGCCTTTGTTAACGAATATAATTGGGATGTTTCACGTCCGGAACTTAGCCTTGTAGGTCTTATTAGAAATGACGACGGCAAGGACGCAGTTAAAGAATTAGTGGGTAAAAAGACCTTTGCTAAAATCGAAAAGGATTTAGATGCAGTTGCGAAAAAGGATAAGGAAACTAATATAGATTATACCTTTTTAAGCAATAAGATTAATCTTACCGAAAAGCCGAATTTTTCCTTTAATATTTTTGGCGATTGGCAGCCTATCTGGATTATGCCAATAATCGCATTTGTATCGCAGATTTTATCAAGCCTTTTGTCTATGGCGGTTAATAAGAAAAACAATCCCGATGCTCCTAGTATGGCGGGAATGATGCTTACAATGCCTATAATTTCACTAATTATCGGCTTTTCGCTTCCCGGCGGCGTATCATTCTATTGGGCTTGTTCATCCATTATCGGCGGTGTTATACAGGTTGCAGTGCAGTACTTCTACGGACCGCACAGAATGCTTGGCGCTATGCGTGCAAAAGAGCTTGTAAAGCAGGCAACATTTGAAAAGACACAGCTTGAAACATTTAAAGATTGATTTAAGGAGAGATTCACTTGATTAAAGAAGCAATAGGCTTCGGTAATACTATTGACGAAGCAAAGGAAAATGCACTAAAAAGCTTAGGTGCTTCTGAGCTTGACGATGTGCAATACGATATAGTGGCAATGCCTAAGAAAAAGGTGCTCGGTATGTTTGGCGGTACTAAGGCACAGGTTAAGGCTTTTATCGAGCTTCCTGACAACAAAACCGAAAAGAAGCCTGCTAAAAAGCAGGAACCTAAAAAAGCTCAGGCAAAAAAGAATGAGAAAACCGAGGAAAAGCCTGTAAAAAAATCTCAATCAAAGGCTGAAAAAAGCAGACAGTACAGCGATTTTGGTGAGCCTGTAGCAGAAGCTGATATACCCGAAAATTCTCCCGTTAAAAAGGCGGTTGAATATGTTAAAACTGCTCTAAAGGCTCTTGATTGCAAAAACATCACAATTAAGGTTGCAAGCAGAGAAAACGCATCCCTTATAATTATCGATGGTGACGATGTAAGCATACTTATCGGACGCAGAGGTGAAACCCTTGATGCGCTTCAGTACTTAGCTTCTCTTGCGGCAAATAACGGTGGCGGACATTACAAGATTTCTCTTAATGTCGGCAATTACAGAGAAAAGCGTGAGGAAACCTTAACCTCTTTGGCAGAGCGTATCGCACAGCAGGTACTAACAACAGGTAAGTCCCGCACACTTGAGCCTATGAACCCGTACGAGCGTAGAATTATTCACACCGCTATTCAGGGTATTGAGGGTGTTGTTTCAGTTTCTTTTGGAGAAGGAAGCAACCGTCGTGTTGTGGTTTCAAAAGAGGGTGTTGAGGTAAAGCCCCCCAGAATGAATGAAAAACGCAATAGAAACAGAAGAAACGGCACAAACAGAAACAGACAAAAGCCGAACAACGCAGTAGTATCTGCTCCTGCCAGAGAACCTAAGAAAGACAGCGATATTCCGCTTTACGGAAAAATTAATTAATAAATAATACAACGCTCAGACTTTTGTCTGAGCGTTTTTAAGTTTTTGCTTATTTGTGATACTGTGAGCCTTCGTTGATTTTAAAGGCACGGTAAAGCTGTTCTAAAAGCAGAA
>JAZNBP010000191.1:0-9359 GCA_045587085.1 Acutalibacteraceae bacterium
GCCCAAAAAAGAGCTTGTAAATATTTTAAAAAGTCCCGAATTTTCACGAAGCTTTATAAAATTATCCAAAAATGTACTTATGTAATTATCAATAGCTTCGTATTTTCCGTAATTTATTACCCCAAAAATAAGACCTATAATAAATGACGCCACCACAAGCAACATTATTCTATTTTGTGATGTGAAAGAAATTATCCTGTTAAATGAGCTTAAATTTAAAACCCTTCCTCTTTGCATTGAAACCACTCCTTACTCTTAAGAAATAGTATGCAAAAATAGGACAAGATATAACTTAAATTAAAATCAATATTTTGTGTTTTGCTTTATAAAAACCACAAAATAAAGGAAAATATCGGTTTTTATGTAAACCCGTTAAAAAGGCGTAAAAAAATCAGGCATCCAAAAATGGAAACCTAACCTAAACCGTTAGATGCATCAATTTTGACTACATTTATATTTATACTATATTTTTCAAGTTATGTCAACCACTAATTTTAGTACATTTAAATATTATGTAAACTCTTTATGTAAACCACACAATATGTCGATATATTCGTAAAGAAAAAACGCAATTTATTGTAAATTAGGTCTTTAAATTTTTAAAAAAATATGCTACAATACTAAAAAAGAGTTTAAGGAGCAGAAAATGAGTAAAACAGTTTTAATTACAGGTTCATCAAAAGGAATTGGTGCGGCAACTGCAATTTTGTTTGCACAAAAGGGTTATAATGTTGTTATTAATTTTAATGATTCTTATGAATCGGCTTCCCTGCTGGCTCGTTCACTTGCATCAAACGGTTATTCGGTTATGACACATAAGGCTAACGTTGCTAACCGTCTTGAAGTAGATTTAATGGTGAAGGAAACCCTTTATAAATTTGGAAGTCTTGATATTTTGGTAAATAACGCAGGCGTTGCACATCAGGCTTTGATTACTGAGACCGACGAAATTGATTTTGACCGAATTATTGATATAAACCTAAAGGGTGTATTTAATTGCTGTAAATCGGTTTTACCTTCAATGATTAGCCGTCAGTCAGGCAAAATTATTAATATTTCCTCAATGTGGGGACAAGTTGGTGCTTCGTGTGAGGTTGCCTACTCTGCTTCAAAAGCAGGTGTTATAGGTCTTACAAAGGCTCTTGCAAAAGAGGTTGCCCCAAGCGGAATTTGTGTAAACTGCATAGCCCCCGGTCTTATTGAGACGGGTATGAATTCGCATCTTACAATTGAGGAATTAAGCGACTTCGTAAGCGAAATTCCTTTAGGCAGAATGGGAAATGCCGACGAAATTGCTCACGCAGTTGAATTTTTAGCAAGTGACAAAGCTGACTATATAACCGGTCAGGTGCTCGGTATCAACGGCGGTTACGTAATCTGAATAGAGTATATTAAAAAAGCTTTCAAGGGTTTTCCTTGAAAGCTTTTTCTTATTTAACCTCTACTTCGGTATCTTTATAAAAGGAATAAATTATCTTTTCCTTTACATTCATACCGAAAATCTTTTGACAGGCAATAGCATAAATATTTAACTGCTCACCATAAGTCTCGGTTAATTGCTTGACGTCCTCTACCCTATCGGTTTTAAAATCAAGAATAACAAGCTCTCCATTTTCTACAAAGCAAAGGTCAACCGCACCTTGTACAATTATCTTCTCTTCTTTTAAATTATCACTTATTAAAGGATTAATACTGCCAACCGATACCTCAGTAATAAAACGCAATTCTCTTTCTATACGTTGGGATTTTTTTATGCGTGCAAAGATTTCGCTATCAAAAAACCGTTTTAGCACAGTGGTATTAATTGAAGTCTTTTCCTCATAGCTTATAAATTGCCATTCGTAAAGTCTATCTAGTTCAACCTCGATGTTATCGGCTGCATTAAAGTCAAAAAACTGCATAACCTTGTGCATTGCTGTACCTTTGGCAGCACCAGAGAGACCGCCTTCTATCACAAATGAGGGCTTTGTTGTAAAGGCATACCTCTCGCTCTCTGCACTGCTTGAAATACGTGAAACAGAGGTTTTTGCCTCAATTTCGTTTAGTGTATCATAAGGATAGCTGTAATTTAAGTTATTGCTGATTTTTTCAAGCAATGTATTATCACAGATTGATAACTCCTTTGCAACAGCCACCGTATTCTCTAAAAGCATATTACCGTCAATCACATTAATAGTATAATCGCAGGCAAAATCGTTTAAAACAAGGCTGTGGGCAGTAGTTCTAAGACCGTTCGATTTACTATGCAAAAGCAAAGCCTCAAGCACCCAATCAAGATAAGATTTTGCTTTTTTTAGACTGTAAACATTAATTTTAGATTCTGATGCAGTAAGAACAGTTTGCAGATTATTACATTTTTTCACTGGATTATCAATAGAACCTAAAATCACAAGCTTATCCTGAGTACGGGTAAGTGCTACATATAAAAGCCTTAGCTCCTCAGCATATTTTTCGTTGCGTATATTATCTAGTATTATT
Organism: Acutalibacteraceae bacterium; assembly: GCA_045587085.1. GTDB lineage: Bacteria > Bacillota > Clostridia > Oscillospirales > Acutalibacteraceae > UBA737. The sequence goes on from JAZNBP010000191.1 coordinate 2,479, forward strand.
CTGCGTGGAATAGGCTCTGTCGGAAGTTTTTGCTCCTCATCAAAATACTTAAAGCCAACGCCGTATTTAGCAGAATAAAGGGTGCTTTGAGAAGCCTCCATATCAATAAAGCCTTTGCCAGAACAAGCAATAATACAAATTGGAAACTGAAGTCCCTTAGAAGCGTGAATACTCATAATTCTTACCGAATTACTGCCTGACGTTTCTGTAGCTCCCGAAATCAAAGCGGAATGATTTCTTATAAAGCGGACAAAAGATGAAATACTGCCGTTTTCGGTCGCAAAGCTTTCAGCATAATATGATAAAAGCGATAGATTATTTCTTCTTTTTTCGCCCCCTGTCATAGCAGAAGCTATATCCAAATATCCACTATCCAAAAGCAGATAAGAGATAAATTTCGGCAAAGGATTTACGGTAGCTTGTATTCTGTATTGTTCCAATTTTTTAAGGAACGATATAATTTTCTCGTTGCCGTTATTTCCTGCCTTTATAACAGAGGAATATAGATCCTCATAGCGTTCGCCTACACGAATAGACGCCATTTCCTCTGCCGAAAAATTAAATATCGGCGACATCATAACAGTTAATAGCTCAATATCACTTTTTGGATTGTCTATAACCTTTAAAAGAGCTAAAAATGTTGATATTTCTCTAGTTTCGGCAAATTCCTCTGAGGAGTAGCTGACGGGAATTCCGCACTCCTTTAATACATTGGCTATTATCTGCGCGTTGTTTTTAGGCGAGCGTAAAAGAACTGCAAAATCAGAGTATCTAGCAGGTCTTAGCGTATTTTTGTCGACCTTGATTATATCACCGCTATTCATCGTCTTTTTGATATAATCAGCAATTTGCAAGGCTTCAAGCTCTGTACTGTCGGCAGACACCTGCTCGGTGTCAATAATTTGAATTTCGCAAGGTATGGTATCACATTTTGGGAACTCGGCAGAGGCTCTTAGCTCCTCCTCACCGTCGTAAATAATATCGCCCGTTTCCTCATTGAGAAAAAGTCCAAAAAAGTAATTTATAAAATCGCAAACCTCAGGCTTGCATCTAAAATTATTGCTAAGAATAATTTTTTGTGCGACCGCCTTATTGCTTTTATCATATAAAACCGCATTTTTCTTTTTTTCTTGGAAATTTTTAGGATTAGCCCCCCTGAAAGCGTAAATACTTTGCTTTACGTCACCTACCGCAAACAGCTTTTCACCCCTGTTAGAAAGCACATAAAACAATCTGTTTTGCAGGTCATTTGTATCCTGATATTCGTCAACCAAAATTTCATCAAAGCGTGAAAGCAAGAGTTTTCCGTCTTCAGTTTCCTTTATTTCCCCATTTTCCTCTGTACATAAAAGGCTAAGTGCCATTTGCTCAGTATTATGAAATGTGAATGTATTGTTTTCACGGTACGCTTCAAATAGCTTGTCCTCGTACTCGCAAAGAATTTCGGTAAGCAATAAAACAGGCTCATAAATTGATGATAACTGCTTTGATATTTCAGAAAATCCTAGTGGCATAAGCTTTAAAAGTTCATCCTTAAGCTTTACTGCATCGTCATAAACCGATTTTGCCGCTGATACCTCATATAAATCACCAAGACCTCTTACAATCGGCTTTTTCATAAAGGAAAGTTTGGTAATCGATGCAAAAACGTTGTCCCAGTCATTGCTTTCTATAGCCGTCAGTACACCTTCAAATTGGGCTATAGCGTCTAAGAAAATTACGGACATTTTTTCATAAGCCTTATCACTTACAGAAAGCATATCCAAGGCTTTTTTTAATGCAGTAATTTGCAGTAAAGTTTGAGTTTTTGTCTCATCTAAAACATACTTATAATAAATATTTTCCTTATTAAAAGATTTATAGTTGGAAGCAATATACGAAAACCATTCCTTTGTATTAGGAAGCTGTCGCGAATAATCGTATATACTAAATATTGTTTCGTAAAAATTTCGGTCAGAATATTCACAAGAAAGAATATCAAGCAGTTTTAAAAATACGGGGTTATTTTCGGCTAAATGTCGCTCAAAAATACTCTTTAATACCTTTTGGTCAATTTCTTTAAGGCTTGCAGCATCGCTAATTTTAAAGTCAGGCTCTATATCGAGCTTTTCAAAATTTTCTCTTACAAGGTCAATGCAAAAGGAGTCAATAGTGCAAATTTTAGCACTTTTCAAAAGATGCTTTTGAGAACGCAGATTCACAGATGTGGGATTATTACGTATTTCCTCGTCAAGACGAAGCTCGATACGTGAACGCATTTCACTAGCCGCCGCATTTGTAAAGGTCACTATCAACAGTTTATCGGCAGAAATGTTACTTTCCTTTGAAGTAAGCATACGTATAACACGCTCTACCAAAACAGCCGTTTTTCCTGAGCCTGCAGCCGCAGCTACCAAAATATTTCCACCGCAAAAAACCGCATTTTCCTGTTCGGGAGTAAGCTTTATATTCATATTTACTTTACCTCCCCCATTTTTTCAAATACTTGGTCGTTTGAAAGCTCCTCGGCAGTAACATAAACGCCTGAACTAAAATTGCAGACCGTCTTGAAATCGCAATAGTCACAAGCATTAGAATATCTGCCTTTTACGGGTTTTACCGCAATATCACCGCTATGAATAGAGTTACCTGTTTTTGCCATAAGACGTTCAATCAAGTTAAAAATTTCGGTAAAATTCTCTTTTGGTATAAAAGATTTACATCTTTTACTTAAGCTTCCGTCGTTATTATAGCTGATTTTGGGTATATACTCACCCAAAGCATTTGATTCCATTGCGTTTAAAAGCTGTAAATCGTTCTGCAAAAGTCCGTTCATAGCAAGCCCTGCATCCTTAATATCACGGCTTGCAGGTTGATAAAGTATGCCTGCCGCCTTATCGTCGGGCAGATTTTTACCGCGTATTACAGCATAAAGATATATTAGCATCTGCATATTAAGTCCCAACAAAATGTCAGGAAGTGCAAATTTCTTTTTACCCGTTTTGTAATCAATTATACGGACATAGCCATTGTACTCGTCCATACGGTCAATACTTCCTACAAGACCGATTTTACCGCCGTCAAAAGGAAAGCTTACATTGATTTCATCGGGATTATAGCCTATTTTAACCTCGCACGCAACAGGCTTAAACTCACTTTGGGAAATTTCATTTTTAATATGTCTTACAACGTCCTTAAGTGAACGTGAAATGCGGGAGATTATAAAATCTGCATTTAAATCACGAACGGTTGCAAAGCCTTTAACAGATGCCAAATAATCCTCGATATACTCGTCTGTTAAGCGGTCGGTATCTTCATTTGAAAGCTGTGAAATATGTTCCTTGTTTTCGGTAATAAAGCGTTCCAAAACATAATGCACTATTGTTCCCTTTTGCATTACGTCAAACTCGGCAGGTTGTAGCTTTCTGATATTTAAGCCATACCTACAGAAAAAGGAAAACTTGCAATAGTTAAATGTATCAAATTTAGACGCCGACATTGTGATATTACCACCATAAAGAGACTTGGCAACAGTAGGACTAATTCTCTCACATTCTCGGTCTTGTTCCTTAGTTAAAAATTCTACTTTTTCGGTCAAATCAGCTTTATTTATAGCTTCAAAAAGTGTTGATTTATACTCAGAATCTGTTGAAACCGACCTGCAAAAATCACTGATTAAAGTCTCTTTCGTTTCGGGCAAATTTTTAGAACTGAAATCAGAACCGGAAATTTTCTTAATGCTTATTCCAAGACCCGAGGAAAGCTCCTTTACAAATGCCGATTCTTCAAGTGAAGCAGACGAAACCGACTGCTCAGCAAAAAGCAAATAAAGTGCCTTTGTCGGCGAGCAGATATTTGAATACACCAAAAATTCCTCATCTATAGCAGAAAGCACCGCATTATCGGCAATGGGTAGGTCATTTTCGATAAGCGTACGGCGTTCAATATTATTAAAAACGCCGGTAACAGAGGAGTTTTTCGGGAATACCCCTTGATTAGCACCAAGAATAAAGGTGATTTTTGGTTTCTCAGGTCTTATTCTGTCAGCCGCACCAAAGGTCACCTGATCAAGAAGCTGTGGAACAGTTCCTATATCGGTTAATGAAACCGCAAGCTTCAGTGCCTCCAAGAATTCTGTAGCTGAAATCTCTTTTTCGCCAAAGCTTGAAACCAAGGATTCCAATATCAAAATATAAGCATCGTAAGACTGCTCTAAAATCTTGTCTGAAAATAGAATATCCTCGTCTTTAAAGCTGTTTTTAAGCTTTAAAAGGTATTTGGGGAAATTGCAAGCTTCAAACATAGAGTAAATTGCAGTTGCCATAGTCTTTGCATTATTTCCAAAATCGGACTTCAATTTAAAAATAGGTTCTATTGCCCTTTTTCTTAAGGCATTAATGTTTAAAAGGTCTGTCAATGACTTCTCGTCCATTTCATCTGTAACAAAGCCTTTTGGGTTCATATCCCACTCATTTTGCCAAACATTACCGTTTATATTCCAAAGGTATGTATAGTTTTCGAGTGTGGCAATTTCCTCAGGAGTAAGCGAGGAAAGCCCCGATTTATGAAACCTTAAAATATTCTCCGTAGAGAAATTCAATGCCTTTATCGCCGCCTCAACCGCTACGCTTATGGGGAAAGATGCAAGCGGTAATCGGCTATCATAAAACAAATTAACCTTATTTCGTTTTGCGGCAGTAGTAACGGCTTCTTTATATTGCTCAATATCGCGACATACAATTACAAAATCACGATAGCGTAGGTTTTCCTCACGAACAAGACGTCTTATTTCGCTAAGGGCATAATCAGCCTCATCAAAAACTGTGGGAAGGCTTAAAATATTGATATTATCATTATTTTCATTAATACGTTTGCCAACAGAAATAATGCTTTCAACATTTAACAAAGCATCATTTTCGTAATACTGATGCTTTAATTCAATCGGTTCGCAAATTTCAGCAGCACGCGAAACGGCAATCTGCTTGATTTTTTCCATATCAATGCGAATATTCGTAAAAATACCAAATTCGCGGTCCGACTCCTTATCATAGGAGAAAGCAACATACAGTTTATTTGCCCCTTGCAAAATTCTTTCAATAATTTTAAACTGTTGTCCCGTAAAACCGTAAAAGCCGTCTATAAAGACAGTTTTGCCCTCAAAGAAATTAAATTGCTTGAGTTTTTCATAAAGTCGGGTTAAAAGGTCGGCAGGGTCTACGTATTTTCCCTTTAATTCTAAATCATATTGCTCATAAATTTTTGCAATATCAGAAAGCTTTGCGGCAAGATTTTTGTTTTCTATGCAACCTACAGCATTTTTCACCGCTTCGGGAGATATTGCATTAATCTTAAATTCGCCGATTGTATCAAGAAGCGATTTTGCAAAGGATACAGAATTAACATATTTTTTCCAAAGCATCAAATCATCCTTAACAGATAACAACGCCTTATGCATAAATATAATCTTTTCAGCGTCCTGAAGCACTTTACCTGAAGCACCGCCGAATGTTCTAGTAACCTCATCATAAAGTCTTGTAAAGCTTAAAACAGCGGTGTCAAGGGTTGCCTTGTCACCAATAGTATGTAAAATTGCTTTTTCCATTTGAAATGTAAGTTGTTCAGGAACAATAAGCACAGTTTTTTCGCCTTTTTCTGTATGTTCCTTGATTTTTTGTAACACAGTATAGGTTTTGCCCGATGAGGGTTTCCCTAAAATAAATTGTAGCATAATTTCAACTCCTTAGACAAAGCAATTATAAACTAATCGATGTACCAAAATCAGTACAATAGCAAAGCAACCACGGTGTACAAGCTGGCAGTACGCAGTGGTTGCTATAAATTTTTAAATGCTAAATAACAAATCACCGTAGCTTGGATATGGCCACGAATCCGACGGCATAACGCTTTCCGCACTATCGGTATACTTTCTGATATCGCACATAAGACTTAAAATCTTATCGTGATAAAATCTTGCCTTTTCAAAAATATCTACAGTACGCTCTGCGGTGGATATTGCAATTTTAAGAGCATCGGTAAGTGAATAAATTTCATTATTTGCGGCAGTTAATCTTGAAATGAGCTCTTTTTCAACATTTGTGTTTACACCACCCAAGCTATTCTTATTAAGTACTGACTTGCAAAGCTTGTCCGTATAAGCAGAAATAGCAGGAATGATTTCCCTATTGACCATATCAATAAGGGTGAGTGCCTCAATATGTAAAATCTTTGTATAGTTTTCAAGCACTATGTCTACTCTTGAATTAATTTCAACTCGGTTTAATACCTTATGCTTTTCAAACATTTCTATGTTTTTATCACTCTTTAAAAGCGGAACTGCATCTACTGTGCTCCTTAGATTTAAAAGGCCACGCTTTTCTGCCTCAAGCTCCCATTCCTTAGAATAACCGTCGCCATTAAAGAGAATTCTGCCGTTTTGGTTCATAACCTCTTTAATGATTTTATCTACTTCGCTGTCAAAATCTGATACTTTCTCCAGTCGGTCAGCAAAATCAGAAAATACCTCTGCTACCATAGTATTTATCATCACATTGGTATCAGAAATTGAAGAAGCAGAACCGAGCATTCTGAATTCAAACTTATTGCCTGTGAAAGCAAAGGGTGATGTACGGTTTCGGTCAGTATTATCCTTGCGGAAGGCAGGGATAACCTCAGATCCCATATTCATCTTTATACGTTCAGCATTATCATAATGCACGCCGTTTGCGATAGAAAACAAAATTTCGTTAAGTTCATCACCTAAGAATATAGAAACAATAGCAGGCGGAGCTTCGTTAGCACCAAGTCTATGGTCGTTACCTGCCGTTGCAACAGAAATTCTAAGTAATTCCTGATGCTCGTCCACAGCCTAAGTCGGAGGCCAAGCGGTCTTAGGAAGACAATTT
>JAZNBP010000192.1:0-2947 GCA_045587085.1 Acutalibacteraceae bacterium
ATTGCGATATATTAAGTATGTATTTTTTTGAAAAAACTAAAATGTTTCGTTGACAAAACTTTTGGTATATGATAAAATACGATTATAAATTAAATACGGTTCTTTAGGACTGACGGATAAGTGGAGCACCACATGAACTGAAGAATCATTTAATGCCGACCGTCTGGGTGTACTTATCCTTTGGATATGTGCACCCTTTTTTAGTTGGCAGAAGGAGTAGTTATGAAAAAAGTTGGTATTATTATGGGAAGCGACAGCGATTTGCCTGTTGTTGAAAAAGCCGTTAAAATGCTCGAAAGCTTTGACGTACCTTATGAGGTTCACGTTTTTTCAGCACACAGAACACCGCTTGAAGCAAAGGAATTTAGCAGTAATGCTCGCAAAAACGGATTCGGTGCAATTATTGCCGCCGCAGGTATGGCTGCACATTTAGCCGGTGCTATTGCCGCTAACACAACTCTCCCTGTAGTTGGTATTCCTATAAATTGCGGAAAATTTGACGGTATGGATGCTTTGCTTTCCACCGTAATGATGCCCACCGGCATTCCGGTTGCAACCGTTGCTGTAGACGGAGCTGCAAACGCTGCACTATTGTGTATTGAAATGCTTAGTATTGAGGACGAAGCTTTGGCTTCTAAGCTTGATGCAAAGCGTAAATCAGATTCATTGGCTGTGCTCGAAAAGAACAAAGCTGTTGAAGATAAATTTAATAAATAATTTAAAGGAGAAATAAATATGGAAAAGAAATTAATTTACTCAGGTAAAACAAAGGACGTATTTGCTTTGGATAACGGCAATTACCAGTTAAAGTTCAAGGATGATTGCACCGGTAAAGACGGTGTGTTTGATCCGGGTGAGAATTCTGTTGGTCTTACAATTGACGGTGTAGGCGATGTAAACCTGCGTATGTCTATTTATTTCTTTGAAAAGGTAAATGCTGCAGGAATAAAAACACACTATGTTAGTGCTGATCTTGATAACACCACTATGGAGGTACTTCCTGCTAAAGCTTTTGGTAAAGGTCTAGAAGTAATCTGTCGTTATAAAGCAGTTGGAAGCTTTTTCCGTCGCTATAGTGATTACTGCACCGAAGGTCAGGATTTACCGGCTTATGTTGAAACAACCTTTAAGAATGACGCAAAGGGCGATCCCCTTGTAACTAAGGATGGTCTTGTAGATTTAGGCGTTATGACTGCAAAGCAGTATGATGATATTAAGAAAATGACACAGGATATTACCAAAATAGTTGCTGACGACCTTAAAGAAAAGGGGCTTGATATGTATGATATTAAGTTTGAATTCGGTTATGATGCAAACGACGACGTTATGCTTATAGATGAAATTGCTTCGGGTAATATGCGTGTTTACAAAAACGGCGAATATATTGACCCTATGACTCTTTCCAAACTTTTCTTTGCATAATTTGTAGGTGAAATAATGGGCGGTTTTTTTGGAGTTGTCAGTAAAGATGACGCTATTTCCGATGTATTTTTTGGCACTGATTATCACTCACATTTAGGCACTCGTCGTGGCGGTATTGCGGCATACGACAAGGAAATTGGTCTTCAAAGGGAAATTCATAATATCGAAAACTCACCTTTTAGGACTAAATTTGATGATATTTTTGACGAAATGAAGGGCAATTCCGCAATTGGCTGCATCAGCGATTTTGACCCTCAGCCCTTACTTATTCGCTCTAATATCGGCACCTATGCAATTTGTGTAATCGGCTTAATCAACAACTACGAAGCTCTTATTAAGCAATATCTTTCCTTTAGTGGCGGTCATTTTGATGCTATGACCGGCGGAAGGGTTAATTCTACAGAGCTTGTAGCTGCACTTATAAATCAAAAAAGCAATTTTACTGAAGGTATATCCTTTGCTCAAAATGCTATTGATGGCACCGCATCTATATTAATCTTAAAGGATGACGGTTCAATTATTGCAGCTCGTGACAAGTTGGGCAGAATCCCTGTAATTATCGGTAAGCGTGACGATGGCTACTGTGTCACTTTCGAATCCTTTGCCTCGTTAAAGCTTGGTTATGAGCAGGTTAAGGAATTAGGTCCTGGCGAAATTGTTGAGCTAACAAAGGATAGCTTAACCGTTCTTGCAAAGGCCGGTACTAAGAAAAAGGTTTGTGCCTTTCTTTGGAGCTATTACGGTTATCCTACCTCCAACTATGAAGGTGTAAACGTTGAAATAATGCGTTACAAAAACGGAAAAATTATGGCTCGCCACGATAAAGAGGAGCATTTGGCCGATGATATTGATTATGTGGGCGGTGTTCCCGATTCAGGTACTCCGCACGCTATTGGCTATGCTAACGAAAGTCATAAAGACTTTGCACGCGCTTTCATTAAGTATACCCCTACTTGGGCAAGAAGCTTTATTCCTACCAAGCAGACCGAAAGAAGCCGTGTTGCGAAAATGAAGCAGATACCTATTCACGAACTTATAACAGACAAAAATCTTTTGTTTGTTGATGATTCAATTGTTCGCGGTACTCAGCTTAAAGAAACGGTTGATTTCTTATATTCCAATGGTGCAAAGTCAGTGCATATGCGTTCTGCCTGCCCTCCTATTATGTATGGATGTAAGTATCTTAATTTCTCGCGTGCTACAAGTGATATGGATCTTATCGCACGTCGTGTAATTGTAGAGCTTGAAGGTGAGGAAGGCTTTAAGTACATCGACCAATACTCGGATTGCAAAACTGAACGTGGCAAAAAGCTTCGCAGATGCATTGCCGAGAAATTCAATTTTGCTTCACTTGAATTCCAATCACTTGAAGGCATTATTGAAGCAATCGGTTTGCCTGAGGACCAGCTTTGTACCTATTGTTGGAACGGAAAAGAATAATTAGAAAAGGAACTTTAAATATGAATAACTCACAATCTAAGTCTTATGCAGATGCCGGCGTTGATATTACTGCCGGATATAAAGC
>JAZNBP010000193.1:0-9602 GCA_045587085.1 Acutalibacteraceae bacterium
ATGGCTACGATCCGACTTGTAGCACCAAAATTAATTAGGATACAAAAACAAGATTTTCTGCTACAAGGGGCAAAAAATCAGACCAAAGTATTATTTGTTCATAAGAAATTGACGTGTCCTTACCGCTTATCAGCAAACCAATTTCGTCAGCCGAAAGCCCGTATTTTGCAATATTATTGCAAATTTTAAAAATCAGCTCACGCCCCTCTATTACACCACGCACATAATAGTCAAGTGCTTGCGTTCCCGTAAGTCGCAAAAGCTCGCCTTCGATTTCATATTCAATTCCACCTGTTTTATCTATTAAATCAATCAAAAAGCTGTTATCGGCGTTAATATAAGCAGTAATAGGAATTCCGTTTTTTAATGCTCTTTCAATCGGTTTATCGGTATAAATTTCCAAAGCATTATTTTCAAAATCCAAATAATAAACCGACTGATTTTCACCAAAGCTTAACAAAACGCAGACATTCTCAGGAACACTCTTATAAGGCACTTTTTCCTGATTTGAATTCACCGTTTTAGTTTTTAAGCTTAAATAATAAAATCCTACTGACAGGAATATTGTGAGTGTTAGTGCAGAAATGAGTAGAGTTGACAAATAAATTTTAGTTTTTCTCTTCAAGCATATCACCTTTTAAATTATGCCCGAAATATAAAAAAAACGGCACTTTTGTGCCGTTTTTTTTAAAATTAATTTTCCATTATGCTTCTGAATTCATCACCCGAAATTTTTTCACGTTCAAAAAGAATTCGTGCAACATCGTGAAGCTTTGACATAGAATTATTTAAAATATCAAGTGCTTTCTTATACTGCGTCATAACAACTGCCTCAATTTCCTCGTCAATTACAGCGGCAGTCTTTTCGGAATAATTAGGTGTAGACGAAAAATCTCTGCCCAAAAATACCTCGTTATTGTCATTGCCGTAAGAAACAAGACCAAGGCGGTCGCTCATACCAAATTTTGTAACCATTTTTCTTGCTAAATCGGTAGCACGGTCAATATCATTTGAAGCACCTGTGCAAACGTCCTCTTGAGTTAGCTGCTCGGCAGCTCTTCCGCCTAAGAAGGAGCAAATTTGTTCAAGCATCTGCTTTTTAGAGGTATGCCCTTTTTCAACAGTAGGCAAATACATTGTATAACCTGCCGCCATACCACGCTGAATAATAGAAATCTGGTGTACAGGGTCCTGTGTTGGCAGGAAATATGAAACGATTGCGTGTCCAGCCTCATGATAAGCGGTAACCATTTTATCCTTATCGTTAACGATATGAGACTTTTTCTCGGCACCCATTACAACCTTAATGGTAGCTTCCTCAATTTCCTCTTGAGTGATGGCCTTTTTCTTGTGTCTAACAGCCAATAGTGCCGCTTCATTTAAAAGATTTGCAAGGTCAGCTCCCGTAAAGCCTGAGGTTGATTTAGCTATTGTAGCAAGATTAACATCAGGGCCTAAGGGCTTACCGCGAGAGTGTACCTTTAATATTTCCTCTCTACCCTTAACATCGGGATAATTAACAGTAATCTGACGGTCAAATCGTCCCGGACGAAGCAGTGCTTTATCAAGTATATCAGGTCGGTTAGTAGCCGCCATAACAATTACACCCTCGTTAGCACCAAAGCCGTCCATTTCAACAAGCAACTGATTTAAGGTTTGCTCTCTCTCGTCGTGACCGCCACCGAGGCCTGCACCTCTTTGTCTGCCCACAGCGTCAATTTCATCAATAAATATTATTGCGGGAGCATCCTTTTTAGCTTCGGCAAAAAGGTCACGCACACGGGAAGCACCAACACCTACAAACATCTCCACAAAATCAGAGCCTGAAATAGAGAAAAACGGAACTCCGGCTTCACCTGCAACCGCACGTGCCAATAAGGTTTTACCCGTACCGGGAGGGCCGACAAGCAAAACGCCTTTAGGTATTTTAGCACCGAGTTCGTTATACTTTTTATGGTCTTTAAGAAAATCAACGATTTCCGCCATTTCCTCTTTTTCCTCGTCAGCACCCGCTACATCGGCAAAAGTGGTTTTCTTTTTCCCGTCATCACGGCGTGCCTTGGATTTTCCAAAGCCGATAGTCTTATCGCCACCGATACCGCCCATTTTCTTGGACATAAATATCCAGAAAATTATCATCACCGCAACTATCAAAATAGTGGGAATAAGGCTTACAAGCCAGGAGCCCTCGCCACCACGCTCGTAATCGTATTTGATATCCTTTTGCTTTTTATCAGCATTGATTTCCTCAATCGCTTCGTTTACATCATTATAAAAAATAGAAGGATCCGCCACAGTATAGCTATATTGCTTTCCGTCGTCACGGCGTTTATAGGTAAGCTCACCGCTATACAAATTAAGCTTGAACTCGGAAATCTCATTTTCTTTAATGGATGAGACAATATCCGAGTAAATTCTCTCATCAGAATTTTTCTGTACCTTAGATACCGCCAAAACCGAAAGTATCAGAATTATCGGTATTCCCAAATACAACAGCACGTTTTTAATATTCTTTTTCAAGTGAATGCTCCTTTTTTGCTATTTTTCATATACGCCTGGTGAAAGAACACCAACATAGGGTAAATTTCTGTATTTTTCATCATAGTCAAGACCGTAGCCCACAACAAATTCATCCGGAACTACACAACCAACATAATCGGCAGTAATATCAGCCATTCTGTTAGCAGGCTTATCCATAAATGCACATACCTTAAGGCTTGCTGCATTTCGGTCAAGAAGTACCTTTTTAAGATAGGAAAGCGTTACTCCGGAATCAAGGATATCCTCAACAATCAAAATATCACGTCCGTCGGGGTCAACATCAAGGTCTTTCTTGAATTTTACAACACCTGTGGTTTTGGTGCCACTATAAGACGAAACTGCCATAAAATCAATTTCGCAATCGCAGGTAATTTCACGCATAAGGTCTGCCATAAAAACAACCGCACCTTTAAGCACGCTTACAAGCAAAAGCTTTTTACCACTGTAATCCTCAGAAATCTGACGGCCAAGTTGCTTACAGATTTCTTTAATCTCAGTCTCGGAAATTAATACCCTTTCAATGTCCTTCTCTAGCATATTTATTCTCCTCTTAAAACAACACTGATTTTGATTATCCTTTTACTTTTTTCGGAAACTGCACATCTGCTTGCAACGCCTAAGCCGTAAACCCAAACAGGTCCTTTACTATCAGCGTAGACAGGAATATAATCTCTTGTACCCTTTTCTACCTTTTGTTCGGTAAACCACTTATTAAGAGATTTTGTACAGCTCTTATCAAACGGTCGCAATTTGTCGCCTGCAAGACGTGTTCTAAATACCGCGTTTCCACATATTTTATCACAATCCACAAGATTATTTAAAAACAAACTATTAACATTTTCTGTATTTTTTAAAATTTCGGGGGTAATTTCTTCAATTTCTATATCAAATTGCGGAATTTTTAGATTATCCTTGCTTATTACACTAAGCTTATTATCATACACTAAAGCATAATTATCCTTAGGCAAATTTGTTTTTCCGCCATTTTCGCAGATTTTAAGGATTTCGCTTATATGCACTCTTTCAAGTGAAATACCGGCACAAGCATTCGCTAAAAAATCAATAATCACCCGCTTTTTTATTGAAACCGCAAGCTCGTTAAAGCCAATCAAAGAAAGCTTGTTACCACAAAGGCTTTTATCAATATATTCTTTTGCCGCAGATTTGATAAAGTGCAGGTCCTCCCTTAAACTGTCAGCAGTATTAATTGCAGCAGTTTCAACACTTTGATTAATTTCTTTTAGTACAGGTATTACCTTATGCCTTAGCTTATTTCGTGTGTAGTCGTCCGACAAATTGGTAGAGTCGGTCACAAAAGAAATGTTATTCTGCTTACAATATGCTTCAACATTTTCCCTTGTAGCCAGAATAAGCGGTCTTATATAAATATCTCTTTTTGGCGGAATTCCGCAAAGTCCGCTTATCGCTGTACCTCTTACAAGGTTAAAAAGCATTGTTTCAAGGTTATCGCTTGCAGTATGTGCTGTAGCTACAAGTCCGCCCTTTGAAACACTCTTTAAAAAGCTGTACCTTGCTTCACGAGCAGCCAATTCTAAGCTTTGTCCGTTATTTTTTGCAATATCTGGAACACAAACTCGTTCACAGAAAAGCTCAACACCTAATTTTTTGCACTCTGATTTTACAAATTCCTCGTCACGTAAAGCCTCGTCACCGCGTATCATATGGTTAAGATGAGCGGCAAAAAGCGAAATTCCAAGCTCGTCCTTTAAGGAATTAAGCGCGTACAAAAGGCTCATTGAATCTGCGCCGCCCGAAAGTGCAACCGTCACTCTGTCACCCTTATGAATAAGAGAAAATTGCTCTATTGCTTTTAAAATTAATTCCTTCATTATCTGTAAGTATCCACAGAGGTAAAGCGAGTAAACTGACCGTCCCAATGCAAATCAACTGTACCAAGCTCACCGTGGCGGTTTTTAGCCACGATACACTCTGCCTTGTTGGGGTCGCCCCTGTCCTCGTCGCCATCTTTTTCGTTATCATAATATGTTTCTCTGTAAAGGAATAAAACGATATCTGCATCCTGTTCGATTGAGCCTGATTCTCTAAGGTCAGCAAGAGCAGGTCTGTGCGATTTACCCTTAGCTTCAGTACCACGAGAAAGCTGAGCACAGGCAATAACGGGAACCATTAGCTCCTTAGCCATAATTTTAAGGTTTCTCGTAATTTCAGATACCTCTTGCACACGGTTTTCAGTAGACCTTGCCGATTTCATAAGGCCTAAATAGTCGATAACCACAAGGTCGGGCTTTGGCTTCATTCGTTTTAGCTTTGCTTTCATCTCGGGAACGGTTATAGCAGAGCTTTCATCAAAATATATATTAGCTTCCGAAAGGGCTGCTCCTGCTTGGGCTAGTCTTGCCCACTCCTTATCGTCAAGCTCGCCTGTACGAAGCTTTTCACTCTTAATACCGGCTTCGCTAGAAAGCATACGCTGTGCTAATTGGTCACGTGTCATTTCTAGTGAAAAAAAGCAAACTGTACGCTTTGTATTCATAGCAACATTGCGAACAATGTTAAGTGCAAACGAAGTTTTACCCATACCCGGGCGGGCACCCAAAATAATTAAATCAGATTTATTAAGACCTGTGATTTTCTTATCAAGGTCACCTATACCGGTTGGAATTCCAACATAATCTGCTCTGGTTTCAGGGTTTGCCATTTTGTTAAGACGGTCATAAGTTTCATTAAGTATTACATTCTTAATGTGGGTAAGACCGCTTACCTCTCTGCCCTGCCTGATTTCATAAATCTGTTGCTCAGCAGAATCAAGCAATAGCCCCGAATCAACAGAGCTTTCATTGACCTCTTTTATAATATTGTTGGCAGCCCCCAAAAGTGCACGTGCATAATAACGCTCTCTAACAATTGAAACATAGGTCATTACATTAGCGGCAGAAGGCACCGTCTGAACAAGCTGTGTAAGATAAGACTTACCGCCTGCATCATCGTAAACACCATCTTTTTTAAGCTTTTCGAGCAGTGATACAAAATCGATGCTTTGGCTAAGCTCATACATAGCAGAAATAGCGGTATAAATATCCCTGTGCTGCGGAATGTAAAAGTAATCTGCTTTGATTTCGGTTGCAACATCGGAAAGACAGTTAGGGTCAACTAAAATTGAGCCCAACACTGCCTGCTCTGCTTCAACTGAATACGGAAGCCTAGCTCCGTCCAAATTATAAATCAATCTATCGTTAGCCATAGTAATAAATTACTCCGTTACCTTTACTGTTAATTTAGCACTAATACCGGGATAAAGCTTAATTTCTGCAATGTATTCACCAAAGCTTTTAATATCCGCTACAGACATTTTCTTTTTATCAATTTCAATATTTAAACTTTTCTTAATTTCTGCAACAATTTCCTTGGAGGTTACCGAGCCAAACAATTTGCCGGCACTGCCTGCTTTTGCAACGATTGTAACCGTCTTACCTTCAAGCTTTTCGGCAGTAGCTTTAGCAGCGTTGATTTCCTCTTGTTTATGGTGAGCTGCCGCCTGCTCGCGATTCTTAAGCTCGTTTAAAGCGGTGCTGTCAGCCTCTATCGCTAATTTTTTTGGAAACAAAAAGTTACGGGCATAGCCATCCGAAACATTGCAAAGCTCACCCTTTTTTCCGGTTCCTTTAACATCTGCTAATAATACAACCTTCATAACAATACCTCACACTTCCATAATAATTGGTAAAATCATTGGATTACGCTTTGTTCTTTGGAACAAGAACTTCGCAACCCCGTCCTTAATTTTTGTTTTAACGCTGTTCCAATCGGTGATGTTATTTATATAGCAACGCTCTAAAATATCACTCACCAAATCGGTAATATCATTCATAAGTTCCTCGGATTCCTTTACATATACAAATCCGCGTGAAACCACATCGGGTCCTGAAACAACCATACGGTTATATTTATCAACGGTAATGGCAATAACGATTATTCCGTCATCAGACAAATGCTTTCTATCTCGCAGCACTATACTTCCAACATCGCCTATACCAAGACCATCTACCAAAACCCTGCCTGCCGTTACAACCTCAGAAAGCTTTATTTCATCGGGTGTAAGCTCTAATACTGCACCATTGGTTGTTACGATAATATTTTCCTTTTCAATGCCCATAAGCTCTGCTAAAGCAGCGTGCTTCATCAAATGCTTTTGCTCACCGTGAAGCGGAATAAAATATTTCGGCTTAACAATGCTCATCATAAGCTTTAATTCCTCTTGACAGGCGTGTCCCGAAACGTGTACATCATACATACGCTCATATACAACATTTGCACCGCTTTTCATAAGCTCGTTAATAACCTTGCTCACAAGCTTTTCATTGCCGGGAATGGGATTTGCTGAAATAATAATCATATCCCCCGGTATAATTTCAAGCTGTCTGTGGTCTGAAAAAGCCATACGGTGAAGAGCTGAAAGCGGTTCGCCCTGAGAACCGGTTGTAATTACTACAATTTCCGAAGTTGGATAATTCTTAATATCGCCCAAATCCACAAGTACGTTATCAGGAATTTTAAGATAACCAAGCTCGCTTGCAACAGTTACCACATTAAGCATACTTCTACCCGAAACTGCAACCTTTCGACCGTACTTTACAGCCTCGTAAATAATCTGTTGAATACGGTGAATGTTAGAAGAAAAGGTAGCGATAATAATTCGGTTATCCTCAGCTTTTGCAAAAAGATTTGAAAGCGAGCCACCTACCAATTTTTCAGACGCAGTATATCCCGGTCTTTCGGCATTGGTAGAATCGGCAAGAAGTGCCAAAACGCCACGTCTTCCGTATTCGGCAAATTTTGAAAAATCAATTACGCTGTCATCAATAGGTGTGGTATCAATTTTAAAGTCACCTGTGTGAATAACCGTACCACCGTCACAGCTGATAGCAAAGCCTACAGAATCGGGAATAGAGTGATTTACGTGAATAAAATCTACTGTAAATTTACCAACCGAAATTTTTTCAGAATCATTAACTGTTATAAGACGGGCATCAGAAAGAAGCTTATGCTCCTTAAGTTTGCCTTCAATAAGACCTATTGTAAGCCTTGTGGCATAAATAGGTAAATTGAAATTTTTAAGAAGATAAGGTATTGCACCTATATGGTCCTCGTGACCGTGAGTAATGAAAAGTCCCTTGATTTTTTCCTTGTTTTCGATAATATAGGTAAAATCAGGAATTACAATGTCAATACCTGGCATATCCTCGTCGGGAAAAGACATTCCGCAATCAACGAGAATCATATCACCGTCATACTCATAAAGTGTGATGTTTTTACCTATCTCCCCAAGTCCGCCAAGCGGAATAATTCTCACAGGCTTTGGAGGTTCAATAGGTTTTTGAACGCTTTTCGCTTTAGGATTATATCCGGCCGAGGTGTAAAACCTTTTATCGTTACGTTTATAAGTGTTGTTGCCGCTAGTTTTCTTGTTCCGAGTAGTAGCGGTTTCGGGTTTTTGGGCAGCTTTTTTGCTGTTTCTTTTTTCTGCCATTTGAATCTTGCCTTTCTAAAGAATTATGTAAAATGCGTTACTACGATACAGAACGCACAAATTTTTAAATAAGGATACAATATCCCTTATACTATCATATTATTTTATATCCTAACAGGCACTCTTGTCAAGTAAATAATAATTAAATTATGGGATATATTACTAAAAAATATACAAAATAAAAACACGGTTCAC
The DNA here is from genome assembly GCA_045587085.1 of Acutalibacteraceae bacterium. Taxonomy (GTDB): domain Bacteria; phylum Bacillota; class Clostridia; order Oscillospirales; family Acutalibacteraceae; genus UBA737. The sequence goes on from JAZNBP010000193.1 coordinate 8,246, forward strand.
CGATTAAGCGATGAACCGTACTTTTCTGTCAGTCCTTGAGTGCTCTTTCAAGCCAAACAAAGCCCAAATCAAGAGCGTCGAACATTGTATTTTTAGTGGACTCCTTAACAATTCGTTCTTTATCAGAGAGCTGAATGTCACTCTTTAATAACTGAATTGAAATTTCGGTCGGAATTTCATTTCCGTTTTCCTTTTTTGAGGAAAGAATAGTAAATTTCACAATGAATTTTTCTGATGTATCGCCGTAATAGATTTCCTTGCCCTTTCTAACCAAGGGCTTATCCTTATAGGTTAAAAAATCTGCCATATTAATCCTCCTTCTTAGGCAATTCTCCGTACAAATTAAAGCGGAAAAGTGCAGTTTCATCATCAGGATTTGTGCAACGAATAGTTGCCTCTGCAACCTCTGTGTTTTTGAGTATTGTACTAAGGCCAATCATCTGGCAAAGCTTGGATTTTAAATTAAGCACGTCGCCATCGGTAGTTTCAAGATAAACATCGCCGCGGCATTCGTCAATAGCCTTTATAAAATCGTCAAAATCGATGTTGTGAAGTTTGATTTTTCCGTTATCCATAATAAAATACCTCCTAAAAATTGTCTAAAATAAGTATAAACCATCTAAATTGATATGTCAAGACAATTAATTTATTGACTTTTTGACTTTTTTTATGTAGTATAGTATTTGTAGAAATTTGTAAATTATTTAATGCGGAGGTAAATTTTATGAGAAACGCTGATAAAAATATGGAAACTATCGTCTCTCTCGCCAAGGGCAGAGGCTTTGTTTACGCCGGCAGCGAAATTTACGGCGGACTTGCCAATTCTTGGGATTACGGTCCCTTAGGTGTTGAGCTTAAAAACAACGTAAACAAGGCTTGGTGGAAAAAGTTTGTTCAGGAAAGCCCATATAATGTAGGACTTGACAGTGCAATTATTATGAATCCCGAAACTTGGGTTGCTTCAGGTCACTTAGGCGGATTTTCCGACCCGTTAATGGATTGTAAATCTTGTAAAACCCGTCACAGAGCAGATAAGCTTATTGAGGATTATGTTGCAGAAAACGGTCTTTCAGATAATCCCGCCGCTATGAGTGACGAGGAAATGAAACAATATATTATTGAGCACGGTATCTCCTGCCCTGATTGTGGCTCTAAAGATTTTACCGACATTAGAAAGTTCAACCTTATGTTTAAAACCTTCCAGGGCGTAACCGAGGATAGCACCTCTACATTATATCTCCGCCCCGAAACCGCACAAGGTATTTTTGTAAACTTTAAAAATATTGCCCGTACTTCGCGTAAAAAGGTTCCTTTCGGTGTTGCTCAAATCGGTAAATCCTTCCGTAACGAAATTACT
>JAZNBP010000194.1:0-6811 GCA_045587085.1 Acutalibacteraceae bacterium
ATTGCTAGCCCCCACAAAGATTTACGTTAAACCAATGCTTGCTCTTTTCGATAATGTTAAGGTTCGTGCTGTATCTCATATCACAGGCGGCGGCTTCTATGAAAATATACCTAGAAGTATCCCCGACGGTTTTGGTGCAGAAATTGTTAAATCTGAAATTAAGGTACTACCTATCTTTGATTTACTTCAAAAATCCGGCAACATTCCTGAGAGAGATATGTATAACACGTATAATATGGGTGTTGGTATGAGTGTTGTTGTAGCTAAAGAGGATGCAGATAAGGCTATCGAAATTCTTAAAGCTAACGGCGAGGACGCTTATGTTATCGGCAAAATTGTTAAGTCTGATAACAAAATTACATTTATTTAAAGGTATTAAAAATGAAAAACATTGCAGTTTTAGTTTCGGGTGGCGGAACCAATTTACAAGCACTTATTGATGCACAAAAAGACGGCATTATTAAATCCGGTAAAATTACTCTTGTAATTTCCAATAATCCTGATGCCTATGCCTTAACAAGAGCAAAAGATGCTGATATTAAAACAGTTGTTTGCAATAAAAAGGAACTCGGTTCTGACTTTGAGGATACCTTAATCTCTGCCTTAGATGAGCACAATATTGATTTTATCGTGCTTGCAGGCTTTATGTGTATTTTAAGTGCGAAATTTACAGAGCATTTTGCTAACAGAATAATTAATGTCCATCCTTCACTTATCCCCTCTTTTTGCGGTAAAGGCTTTTACGGACTTCATGTTCACGAAGCAGCCCTTGCCTATGGGGTTAAGGTTACGGGTGCTACGGTGCATTTTGTAAATGAAATTCCCGACGGCGGAAAAATCATAATGCAAAAAGCGGTTGAAATAAAGGACGATGACACACCCGAAACATTACAAAAACGTGTTATGCAAGAAGCCGAGTGGAAAATTCTCCCCTTGGCAGTTGAAAAAGTTTGCAGTGAAAATTAAGGAGTATAATTATGGCTTTGTTTGATTTAAGTAAACTACTGAGTGAAAATTCCTACCCCGGCAGAGGTATTGTTATAGGCAAAAGTGCCGACGGTAAATCTGCTTTGTTTGCCTATTTTATAATGGGCAGAAGTGAAAATAGCAGAAACCGTATTTTTGAACGCTTTGATGGCGGTATGAGAACAAAGGCTTTCGACGAATCGAAGCTTTCTGACCCTAGTCTTATTATTTACAACCCCTATTTAAAGCTGGGTGACAGTGACATTATCACTAATGGCGACCAGACCGATACAATTTACGATTTAATGAAAGAAGGAGTTACCTTTGAGGAGTCGCTCCATACTCGCGAGTTTGAGCCTGACGCTCCTAACTTTACTCCTCGTATTTCAGGTATTTTACAATATGGTTTTGAAGCAACGCTTTTCCATTACAAATTATCTATTCTTAAGAGTAATAACGGTAATCCTGACGCTTGCCAGAGGTATTTTTTCAGCTACTGTCCTTTAGATGGTATCGGTCATTTTATTCACACCTATAAATCTGACGGCAATCCTATTCCCTCCTTTTACGGCGAGCCAGAGGAGGTTGCTATGCCTAATACTGCAAAAGAGCTTGCAGACCTTTGCTGGAATAACTTAAATGAGGATAATAAAGTTTCACTCTTTGTACGTCAAGTACCGCTTGACGGCAGCGAGCCGATAGAAATTATTATTAACAAAAACAATTAAGGAGCATTGAAATGAAGGATTTTCAACTAAAATACGGTTGTAACCCCAACCAAAAGCCTGCTAAAATTTTTATGGCTGACGGCAGTGAGTTACCTATTGAAATTTTATGTGGCAGACCCGGTTATATTAACTTTTTGGATGCCTTTAATTCTTGGCAGTTAGTAAAAGAATTAAAAGAAGCATTGGGACTTCCTGCTGTTACATCATTCAAGCACGAAAGCCCTACTTCTGCGGCAGTTGGTACAATACTTCCCGAAAAGCTTAAAAAAGCTTGCTTTGTTGATGATATTGAAGGTCTTGATGACTCTCCCCTTGCCTGTGCTTATGCTAGAGCCAGAGGTACTGACAGAATGTGCTCCTTTGGTGATTGGGTTGCCCTTTCCGATGTTTGCGACGTTACAACTGCTCTACTAATTAAACGTGAGGTTTCTGACGGAATTATTGCTCCCGGCTACGAACCCGAAGCATTGGAAATTCTTAAATCTAAGAGAAACGGTAATTACAATATTGTAAAAATCGACCCTGATTTTGTTCCGGCTCCTATAGAACATAAACAGGTTTACGGAATTACCTTTGAGCAAGGCAGAAACGAATTCAAAATTAACAACGAATTGCTCTCTAATCTTGTAACCGAAAATAAAAATTTACCTGATGACGCAAAGCGTGATTTAATAATTTCACTTATCACACTTAAATATACACAGTCTAATTCTGTTTGCTTCGCAGTAGACGGTCAGGCAATCGGTGTTGGTGCAGGTCAGCAGTCTCGTATTCACTGTACAAGACTTGCAGGCAGTAAGGCTGATACTTGGTTCTTACGTCAGCACGACAAGGTGTTAAATCTTCCCTTCCTTGATAATATTGCAAGACCTACAAGAGACAATGTTATAGACGGCTATATTAATCGCAACGAAGAGGATGTTTGTGCAGACGGTAATTGGCAGAAATACTTTAAGTCTCAGCCTGCCCCGCTTACTGATGCAGAAATTAAAGAATACCTTTCAACAATTAAAGGTGTTTCATTAGGCTCTGATGCCTTCTTCCCCTTTGATGATAATATTGAGCGTGCTTACAGAAGCGGTGTTTCTTACATTGCTGAGCCGGGCGGTTCTATTCGTGACGATGCAGTAATTGATTGCTGTAATAAATATGGCATTGCAATGGCATTCACCGGTATGCGACTTTTCCACCATTAATATAAAGGAGTAAACAAAGATGAACTTTTTTGAGGAACTTAAAAACTTTGACAGTGAAGTAGCAGAGGCTTGCGATAAAGAACTTCAAAGACAAAGACATAATATCGAACTTATTGCTTCTGAAAATATTGTTTCAAAAGCAGTTTTGTTAGCAGCAGGCGGTGTTTTAACTAACAAATATGCCGAAGGATACCCAAGCAAGCGTTACTATGGCGGTTGTCAGTGTGTTGATATTGTTGAGGATATTGCTCGCGAACGTGCTAAAAAGTTATTTGGTTGTAATTTTGCAAATGTTCAACCTCATTCAGGTGCTAACGCAAATCTTGCGGCATTTTTTGCTCTTGTTAACCCCGGCGATACCGTTATGGGTATGAATTTACAGCAGGGCGGTCACCTCTCGCACGGCTCACCTGTTAATATTTCAGGTAAATATTTTAATATTGTTTCTTATGGTGTTACTAACGAAACCGAAACAATCGATTATGACGAAATGGAAAAAATCGCTCTCGAGTGTCAGCCTAAGCTTATTGTTGTAGGTGCATCTGCTTACTCAAGAATTATTGATTTTCCCCGTTGCCGTGAAATTGCCGATAAGGTTGGCGCATACTTAATGGTTGATATGGCTCACATTGCGGGTCTTATTGCTGCAGGCGAGCATCCGTCTCCTATTCCTTATGCTCACGTTGTAACCACTACCACACATAAAACCCTTCGCGGCCCTCGTGGCGGTATGATACTTTGTAATGATGAGGAAATCTACCTAAAAATTAATAAAGCCGTTTTCCCCGGTACACAGGGCGGTCCTTTGATGCATATTATCGCAGCTAAGGCAGTAGCTTTAGGTGAAGCACTAACACCTGAATATAAGGAATATCAGAAGCAGGTTGTTAAAAATGCTGCCGCACTTGCAAAGGCTTTAACTGATGAGGGATTTGAGCTTGTTTCAGGCGGTACTGATAACCACCTTATGCTCTTAAAACTTGTTAAAGAAGGTATTACAGGAAAAGAACTTGAACACAGACTTGATGAGGTTCATATTACTGCAAACAAAAATACAGTTCCTAACGACCCGCAAAGTCCTTTTGTTACAAGCGGTGTAAGACTTGGTACTCCTGCAGTTACAACTCGTGGCTTTAAGGAAGCCGAAATGGTTAAAATTGCTCATTGGATTCGCTTGATTGTTGACGATTTTGAAGCCAACAAGGAAACTGTTTCCCGCGAGGTCCAAGAGCTTTGCGAAAAGTTCCCTATTTATTAATTTATAAATCAGCAAGAGATTTTTTCTCCTGCTGATTTACTGTGTTTAAATATCTTAAGTTAGGATGTATTTCGATGAAAGTAATGGTAGTCGGCGGCGGTGGCCGTGAGCACGCAATTATTAAAAAATTAAAGGAAAATAAAAATATTACCGAAATTTTTGCACTTCCCGGTAACGGCGGTATGAAGGACGATGCAACCCTTGTAAATATCGGTGCAAAGGATATTGAAAATATTGTAAAATTTGCAACCGATAATAAAATCGATTATGCTGTTGTAGCTCCTGATGACCCGCTAGTTTTGGGTGCTGTTGATGCTTTGGAAAAGGTAGGTATTCCCTGCTTTGGACCAAAAGCTAATGCCGCTATAATTGAAGGAAGTAAGGTTTTCTCTAAAAACCTGATGAAAAAATATAATATTCCAACCGCTTCTTATGAAGTATTTACAAATAAGGACGAAGCATTAAAATATCTTGAAACCGCACCTATTCCTACTGTTATCAAAGCAGACGGTTTAGCACTCGGCAAAGGCGTTATTATCGCTGAAACACGTGACGATGCAAAGAATGCTGTTATTTCTATGATGGAGGATAAGGTATTCGGCGAAAGCGGTAGCAATATTGTAATCGAGGAGTTTTTAGAGGGTCCTGAAGTTTCAGTGCTTGCCTTTACAGATGGTAAGGTTGTTAAACCAATGGTTTCATCAATGGACCATAAAAGAGCTCTCGACGGCGATATGGGACTAAACACAGGCGGTATGGGTACAATTGCCCCAAATCCTTACTACACAAAAGAAATTTCCGAAATTTGTATGAAAAATATTTTTATTCCTACAATAAACGCAATGAATTCCGAAAACAGAACCTTTAAGGGATGTCTCTATTTTGGACTTATGCTCACAAAAGACGGACCTAAGGTAATTGAATATAACTGTCGCTTCGGTGACCCTGAAACTCAGGTTGTTCTCCCCTTACTTAAAAGCGATTTATTAACTGTAATGATTGCTTGTACCAACGGTACTTTAGCCGAAACCGAGGTTGAGTTTTCAAACGGTGCGGCTGCGTGTGTTGTTATGGCGTCAAGCGGATATCCGCAAAAGTACGAAAGCGGATTTGAACTTAAAATTGACAAGTCTATCATTGACAAGGTTTATGTAGCAGGAGCAAAGCTTGACGAAGCTACATTAAAAACCGCAGGTGGCAGAGTTTTAGGTGTTACAGCTACTGCCGACACATTAAAGGATGCTATAAATAAAGCCTACGAAAATACTAAATTAGTAAGCTTTGAAAATGCATATATGAGAAGTGATATCGGTGCTAAAGCACTTAAAGCACAGGAGGAAAACTAATGGTATACAGAATTTTTGTTGAAAAGAAAAAGGAGCTTGCTAACGAAGCAAAAGGTTTGTTAAAAGAAATTAACGAATTGCTTTTGATAGACAGCGTAAAGGATGTCAGAATACTTAACCGCTATGATGTTGAAAATATTGAAAAGGAACTTTTTGATTACTCTGTAAATACTGTATTTTCAGAGCCTCAGCTTGATATTACTTATGCTGATATCGAAAATGATAATGCTACTGTATTTGCTGTAGAATTTTTACCCGGACAGTTCGACCAGCGTGCCGATTCTGCCGCACAATGTATTCAGATTATTTCTCAAAAAGACAGACCGACAGTTAGAACTGCTAAGGTTTATATGCTTTATGGCGATATCGCCGAAACTGAGCTTTCCGCTATCAAAAAACACGTTATCAACCCTGTAGAAGCAAGAGAAGCAGTTTTACAAAAGCCTGAAACCTTAAAGATTAATTATGATATTCCCACAACAGTTGAAACCTTAAACGGCTTCATTTCACTCGACAGACAAGGTCTTGAGGATTTTGTTAAAAAATACGGACTTGCTATGGATGCTGATGATATTGCATTTTGTCAGGAATATTTTAAATCCGAAAACCGCGAGCCTACAATTACAGAAATTCGTATGATTGATACATATTGGTCCGACCATTGCCGTCATACAACATTTCTTACCAATATTGATGATGTTAAGTTTGAGGATAAGCTTTTAGAGGATGCTTATAATGATTATCTGGCTACCCGTAAGGAGCTTGGACGTACAAAGCCTATTTGCCTTATGGATATTGCTACCTTGGCTGTACGCTACCTTAAAAAACACGGTAAGCTTGACAAATTGGACGAATCTGAGGAAATTAACGCTTGTACCGTTAAAATCGATGTTGAGGTTGACGGTGTAAGCGAGCCTTGGCTTTTACTCTTTAAAAATGAAACCCACAATCATCCCACAGAAATTGAGCCCTTTGGCGGTGCTGCTACCTGTATTGGCGGTGCTATTCGTGACCCACTGTCAGGCAGAAGCTATGTGTATGGTGCTATGCGTGTTACTGGTGCCGCTAACCCGTTAAAGAGCGTTAAGGATACTATGGAAGGTAAACTCCCTCAAAGAAAAATTGTTACAACCGCTGCTGACGGTTATTCATCCTACGGTAACCAAATTGGCTTGGCAACAGGCATTGTTGACGAAATTTATCACGACGGATATGCAGCAAAGCGTATGGAAATCGGTGCAGTAATTGCTGCTACTCCCGCCGAAAATGTACGTCGCGAAGTTCCCGCCCCCGGTGATGTAGTTATACTTCTTGGCG
>JAZNBP010000195.1:0-29215 GCA_045587085.1 Acutalibacteraceae bacterium
TGCGAGGCAAAAACACAGTAAATCCTGACGGATTTACGAGTATTTTAACAATGCCACAGCGAAAAATACTTGTTTCAAAATCTGATTCGAGTTTAAATGCTTTGGCTAGAGGTGGTTTTATGAACTTTTTTGATTTGCACTGCGACACAGCTTTTGAAATTTTTAAAAACAAAACCGATTTTTTTGACAGCAGGCTTGCCGTAAATTTTAATAACGCTCCATTTTGCAGTTGGGAGCAGATTTTCGCATTTTGGATTAGGGACGACGCCGAAAATCCGTTTTCTTTGTATACGGCTATGCGGGACTATTTTTTAGAGAAAATTAAGTCCTCACCCGAAAATCTGAAATATTACACCGCTATTGAAGGCGGAGCTATTTTAGAGCGAAATCCCGAACGGCTATACACCCTGAAAAAAGACGGTATAAGGCTTTTAAGCCTTGCTTGGAACTTTGAAACTAGTCTTGCAGGCGGAATAAACAGCAACAGGGGGCTTACCGATATAGGAAAAGAGGCTATTAATATAATGAACAGCCTCAAAATCGCCTGTGACTTATCACATTTAAATGAAAAAAGCTTTAGCAAAGCAGTGGAATTTTCCGATTTCCCGCTTGCAAGCCACTCCAACTGCTATTCATTAGCTACGCATCCACGCAATTTAAGGGATTGGCAAATAAAAGCCATAGCCGAAAAGGGCGGAATTATAGGTCTTTGCTTTTATCCCGAATTTTTAAGCGGAGACATATTTGAAGCAATCTATCGGAATATTTATTATCTTTTGGAGAACGGTTTTGAGGACAGTATAGCTATAGGCTCAGATTTTGACGGCGGTAAAATGGATAAAAAGCTTGATAATATAAATAAAATCCCCTACTTATATGAATTTTTAGAGGGGAAAGGCGTAAAAAAACCTACTCTGAATAAAATATTTTACGAAAACGCCCATAAATTTATTGCAAAACTCTGAAATTGGCGGTATAATCTATATGATTATATATTATACGGGAGTTTTAAAGATGAATTATATCAGCACCAGAGATAAATCAGTAAAGGTTACCGCCGCTATGGCTATTGCACAAGGAATCTCCACAGAGGGTGGACTTTTTGTGCCCGACACCTTCCCGACACTTACAGAGGATGATTTCAAAGCATTAATCCCTATGGATTATAAGCAGAGAGCCATTTATGTTTTAAAGGCTTTTTTAAACGATTTTACAGAAAGTGAAACCGAATATTGCGTAAATGGTGCATACACAGGCAGTTTTGACGATGAACAGCCTGCACCCATTTCTTTGCTTGGCGACAATACAAATATTTTGGAGCTGTGGCACGGTCCTACCTGCGCCTTTAAGGATTTAGCACTTCAGCTTCTTCCCTATTTGCTGACAACCTCTGCAAAAAAGGTAAACGGCGGCAAGAAAACCGTTATTTTGGTTGCTACAAGCGGTGATACAGGAAAAGCTGCTCTTGAGGGCTTTAAGGATGTACCCGACACCGAAATTATGGTATTTTACCCGAGCGACGGCGTAAGTCCCATGCAAAAGCTTCAAATGGACTCGCAAGCGGGTGAAAACGTTCACGTTTGTGCTATAAAAGGCAATTTTGATGACGCTCAGACAGGTGTTAAAAAGATATTTACAGATAACGCAGTAAAGGAGAAGCTTTTAGAAAACAATATGCTTTTCTCCTCTGCCAACTCTATAAATTGGGGCAGACTTGCTCCGCAGATTGTTTATTATATCTCGGCTTATTGTGATTTGCTCGCCCGTGATGAAGCTTTGCCCGAGGGTGGCTTTAACATTGTGGTTCCGACAGGTAATTTCGGTAATATTTTAGCCGCTTATTACGCTAAAAAAATGGGTGTTCCCGTAAACCGTCTTATCTGTGCTTCTAATAAAAACAACGTGCTTACCGATTTTATAAAAACCGGTACATACGACCGTAACAGAAGCTTTTTCACCACAATATCCCCCTCAATGGATATTTTAATTTCAAGCAATCTTGAAAGAATGTTGTTTGAGCTTTCGGGAAATAATGATAAAGAAGTAGCAGGCTATCAAGCCGATTTATCCGCAAAAGGCAGTTTCACCGTAAGCGATGAAATAAAAGAAAAATTGCAGTCTATATTCTTTGGTGGCTGTTGTGACGACAAGGCAACCATTGCTACCATAAACAAATATTTCACAGAATACGGTTATCTTTGCGATACCCACACCGCTGTAGCTTTAAATGTTTATGAGCAATATATGGAGCAAACGGGGGATATTCGTCCTACTGTTATTGCTTCTACCGCGTCACCCTATAAGTTTGCGGCAAGCGTTTTATCTGCAGTTAGCGAAAAAACCGCAAATAGTGAATTTGCAACCGTAAATCTGCTTGAAAGTGAAACCTCTACTCAAGCACCTGCTCCCATAAAAGCACTTGAAAATGCTACGGTAAGATTTAAGGAGCTTTGCGAAAAGGACGATATGCTCTCCGCTGTTTACAAGGCGCTCGGAATAAATTAATTATTTGGTGCGGAAAACCTTCTCCGCACCTTTTTTGGTAAAAATATGTAAAATGCCGTTTCAAGAAATTTCTTAAAACAGCATTTCAAGACTAAAATCACTTAGCCTTAAAGGTGTCACAGCAGGTATCCATTGCCGTATTGGCAGCACCGTTACCTACCTTGATTTTGCCTGCATTGCATACATCGTTTTCTGCGTGATATACACAGTTTTTAACGTTACAAGCAACGCAAGATTTTGTCTCACAACAATTATCCATTTAAAATCACCCTTTCAGCCATTAAAGGCTAAAATTATTATTACCTCGATTTTTTAAAGTATACAACGAAAGGAGTGCCTTATTTGAGTATTTTTGCAATTTCTGATTTGCATTTGTCCTTTGGCACAGACAAGCCAATGAGCATTTTCAAGGGCTGGGAAAACCATACCGAAAGACTTGTAGCTAATTGGAAACGTCTGGTAAAAGAGGACGATACCGTTATTTTGGCGGGGGATTTTTCTTGGGCCCTAAAAATTGAGGAAGCGCTCGCAGATTTTGAATTTTTGGAAAAATTGCCCGGCAAAAAAATTTTTCTTAAAGGCAACCACGATTTATGGTGGTCAACCGTCAAGAAAATAAGGGATTTCTGGCAAAAGCACAACTTTAAAAGCTTTGACTTGGTTTTTAACAACACTATAATTGCCGACGGCTTCGCAATAGCCGGCACCAGAGGTTGGTTTTACGATGAAAAGGGCACCCAAAAAATAAAGCAGCGAGAAGCCGGCAGACTTGAAGCATCGCTGTCGGCTGCAGAGAAAACAGGACTGCCGATAATCACCTTTTTACATTATCCGCCAGTTTATAACGGTTCTGCTTGCGACGAAATCTTAGCGGTTTTGAAACAGCATAATATAAATCATATCTATTGCGGTCACATCCACGGAAACGGATTTCACCACACTTTAAGCGACTATGACGGTATAAAATTCACCCTTATTTCGTGCGACTGCATTGATTTTACACCGCTTTTTATAGCATAATATATTAAAAAGTGCTAAATTTTCAAAAATTTGAAAAAATAGTAGAAAAATTATTTGCTTTATGATATAATAGTTTGGATTACTAATGGGTATTAACCTATCGGAGGTAGAAATTAAATGAGTTTAAAGGAAACAAAAAATGTTGGTGCTAACCGTTATGAGTTAGAAATCACTGTAGACGGCGAAAAATTCCGCGAGGCAATAAAAGCCGCTTACCAAAAAAATGCTAAGAAAATTAATGTTCCCGGCTTTAGAAAGGGAAAGGCTCCCTACGCTATGGTTGAAAAGATGTACGGTGCAGAGGTATTCTTTGAGGATGCTCTCGACCTTATCTACGGCGAGGTTGTTGAAGAGGCTATCGAGGAATCTGGCTTAAAGGTTATCAACGATAAGATGGATTTTGATATGGTTTCCATTTCTAAGGAGGACGGTGTTGACTTCAAGGTTACACTTACTACCTATCCTGAAATTGAAATCGGCACATATAAGGGCTTAAAGGCTGAAAAGGTAACCGCAAAGGTTGACGACGCTGAGGTTGACGCTCAGGTTTCTGCTATGGCTGACCGCAACGCACGTATGGTAGAGGTTGAAGGCAGAGCTGCAGAAATGGGCGATACCGCAGTTATTGACTTTGAAGGCTTTAAGGACGGCGTTCCCTTTGACGGTGGCAAGGCTGAGGGCCATTCCTTAGAATTAGGCTCAGGTCAGTTTATCCCCGGCTTTGAGGACCAGATTGTAGGTCACAACATCGGTGACGAGTTTGACATTGACGTAACCTTCCCCGCGGAATACGGTGCCAAGGAGCTTGCAGGCAAGCCCGTTGTATTCAAGATTAAGCTTCACGAGTTAAAGAAGCGTGAGCTTCCTGTTATTGATGACGAATTCGCAAAGGACGTAAGCGAATTTGACACTCTTGACGAGTTAAAGGCAGACCTTAAGGCAAAGGCTCTTGAGAGAAAGCAAAAAGCCGCTGATGAAGAGGTTGAAAATGACCTTGTAGCTCAGATTGTTGACAGCATCAAGGGTGAAATTCCCGAGGCAATGTTTGAAAACCGCTTAAATCAGAGCGTTGAGGAGTTTGCTTACAGACTTCAGTCTCAGGGACTTGACCTTCAGACCTACTTAAAGTACACAAATTCCACTATTGATGATTTCAAGGCTTCCTTCCGTCCTCAGGCAGAGGGTCAGGTTAAGTTCAGATTAGCTCTTGAGAAGATTGTAGAGCTTGAAAAGATTGAAGCAACTGAGGAAGACATCAATGCTCAGATTGAAAAGATGGCCGCTGACTACAATATGACTGCCGACCAGATTAAGGCAGCTGTTCCCGCAAGCGAAATCGGTAAGGATTTAGCAGTTGGAAAGGCAATCGATTTCATCAAGGAAAATGCGGTAATCACAGAGGTTGAGGCTAAAACCGAAAAACAAGAAAAGCCCGCAAAGAAACCCGCCGCAAAGAAGTCTACAAAAAAGACTGAGGAAAAGAAAGACGCTGAATAATTGATTACGGTTATTCACATCTGTCAATAATATAAGGGCTGTCTCAACTTTAAATACGGTTTGAGATAAGCCCTTTTTTGCTATTTTAGATTTTTTAAAAGGAGTTTTTATTATGGATATGACTACTATCCCCTATGTTATTGAACAAACAGGCAGAGGCGAACGCTCTTATGACATTTTTTCCCGCTTACTTAATGACCGCATTATTATGCTTCACGACCAGGTAAACGATGCAACCGCAAGCGTAATAATCGCACAGATGCTTTATCTTGAAGGTCAGGACCCTGAAAAGGACATTCATTTTTATATTAACAGTCCTGGCGGCTCAGTTTCGGCAGGTCTTGCAATTTACGATACAATGCAATACATTAAGTGCGATGTAAGTACAATATGTATGGGTATGGCAGCTTCTATGGGTGCATTTTTGCTATCCTCAGGTGCTAAGGGCAAGCGTTTTGCGCTTCCCAACAGCGAAATTATGATTCATCAGCCTCTAGGTCAGGCACAAGGTCAGGCTACCGATATTTTAATCCACGCAAGCCATATCGAAAAGACCAGAGCCAACTTAAACCGTATGTTAGCCGAAAATACCGGCAAGCCCCTCGAAATTATCGCCCGTGATACCGAAAGAGATAACTTTATGTCGGCTAATGAGGCTATGGAATACGGACTTATAGACAAGGTAATTAATAAAAGATAAGGGGTAAAATAATGCCTAACAAGAATGATACGGAAATTCGTTGCTCCTTCTGCGGCAAAACTCAGGACGAGGTCACACGTCTTGTAGAAGGTCCGGGCGTTTACATTTGCGACAACTGTATTGATTTTTGCAGTTCGCTTCTTTTCGAGGACGAGGTAAGTGCCACAAAAAAGAAAAAGCCCAAGGCTTCCGAATTCACACTTCCAAAACCTCAGGAAATAAAGGCTTCGCTTGACGAATATGTAATCGGGCAGGACGATGCAAAGAAAACGCTGTCTGTTGCGGTTTACAACCACTACAAACGCATATTTAAAGCCACTGACAGCGATGTCGAATTAAACAAAAGCAATGTTTTGCTTTTAGGTCCTACAGGTGTTGGTAAAACGCTTTTGGCACAGACCTTGGCAAAAAGCCTTAATGTGCCTATTGCTATTACCGATGCTACTACTCTTACTGAGGCAGGTTACGTAGGTGAGGATGTTGAAAACATTTTGCTTCGCTTAATTCAAGCAGCCGATTACGATATGGAAAAGGCTGAGCACGGTATTATCTATATCGACGAAATTGATAAGATTGCCCGAAAGAGTGAAAATACCTCTATCACACGTGATGTAAGCGGTGAGGGAGTGCAACAGGCTTTGCTTAAGATTTTAGAGGGTACTGTTGCAAACGTTCCCCCGCAAGGTGGCAGAAAGCATCCGCAAATGGAATATATTCCAATGAACACTAAAAATATTTTATTCATTTGTGCCGGTGCTTTTGACGGTATTGAAAAGGTAATCGAACGCCGTCAGGGTAAAGGCTCTATGGGTTTTGGAGCAGAGGTTAAGTCTCAAAAAAGTGCCAAGGCGCAGGATATAGCACTTTCTGCTACACATCAGGACCTTGTAAAATTCGGTCTTATCCCCGAGCTTGTCGGCAGACTTCCCGTAATCACCGCCTTAAAGAGTATGGATAAGGAAACCTTAATCCGCATTATGACCGAGCCTAAAAATTCCATTATAAAGCAGTATGTTGAGCTTTTCAAAATGGATAATATCGAGCTTGTGTTTGAGGACGGGGCGTTAGATGAAATCGCCAACCTTACCATTGAGCGTAAGACGGGTGCTCGCGGACTTCGTTCTATTATAGAGGGTGTTTTGCAGGAGTATATGTTCACCTGCCCCTCGGATGAAAAGATAAGACGTCTTATCATTACCGCCGATACAGTAAAAGGCAAAGACGCAATAATTGAAAAAGAATAAATTATAAGGGACTGTCTCCATGAGACAGTCCCTTTAAGCTTTTAACATTTAGTTTAATTTAGGTAAGCTTGCTGCTGCTACAGACTGACCTACTCGACGTGATTTTTCATCCGGAATGTGAAGCTTAATCTGTTTTGCAAGCTCGGGGAATTCGGTATCCAAAACCTCTTGAGCACGCTCAAGAAGAATTGCACCGCCTTCGCCTGAGGTTACACGTCCCATAATAAGAACGTGCTTGATGTCATAAAACTCAGCATAATAAGCGATTGCATAACCGAAATATGCACCGATAGTATCATAAATTGCAGTGGCACGCTCGTCGCCGGCCTCCATAAGTCCCTGAACAACCTTTAATTTTTCAGCAGGTGACAGCTTTTCGTCAAGCTCAATGCCTGCAAAGGGTGCCAATTTAATAACACCGTCTTGTGAGAAATATTTAACACCGCAGCCATAATCGCCTGACCACTCATCAACCATAGCGCCCTCATAAAAATCAACGGGAACAAAAGCCAACTCATTAAGCCAGCCGGTAATATTGCCCTGCATATCAACATAACCGCCGGCTTCACTTGTACCCATAGCAATACCAAGCACGCCGTTATCATCAAGGTCCATAGCACCTGCAAGAGCAGTTACGTCACCATCGTTTGCAACCTCAATAGGAATATCCTCACCTATTTCCTTTGCAACGTCAATATACATATTCTTAACCTTTTTATCAAAGTCCTCATCGCTAACCTTTAAGAAAAGGGAAGCTACCATTATACGGTTATCAACATACACGCCGGCACTTGATACACCGATAGCATCAACGCGGGGCATATGTGAAGCAGCGGTTTTCATAGCGTTTTTAATGCCCTCATAATGATAATTGGGGTCCTCGTTAGTCTTGGGGAACCAAACAACCTCTTCAGAGTATACGCTTTCACCATTAATAACGGCACTTACCTTACGGTCGCTGCCGCCTGCATCAAATCCGATACGGCAACCGTCAAGATGACGGCCGATAGGAGAAGCTGAGGATTTATCCTCGGGTGCGTTTTCAAGTGAACAACAGCTTACCTCAAACTTTTGCTCGTAAACTCTTTCCATAAAGTGAACATCAAAATCACGAAGTCCGCCATAAGTATAAGCTTCCTTGATTTTTTGACCGATAACCTCGCTGCCTGCGATTATGATTTTATAGCCGCCGGCTACCCATAAAATTGACTTTACTATTCTTTCAACAAAGCGGAAGTTTTCCTCATCGTGTCCGGTGTTATCCTTGAAAACGCGGGTTTTATATGTATATGTATAACCTTTGTTTCTCTCAACTGCTATAACAATATCCTGACCGTCTGCCGCAGTTTTTTCACGCATTTCTCTGCAAACTAAGGATAGCGGACAAAAGCCCTTGTCTAATTTAGCATTAACCTTCAAATTCATATTTAACCTCTCCTCTTATAATGGTTTTCTTAACTTCGAATTCGTTATCGGTTATAACGATATCTGCATCCTTACCGATTTCGAGCGAACCCTTGCGGTCAGCTACACCGATTGTAGTAGCCGGATTAAGGGATGCACAGTTAACGCACTCGTAAAGCGGAATATTTGAATTTTTATAAACATTCCATACGCCGTGGTTAAGGTGCAATACGCTGCCTGCAACTGTTCCATCCTCTAATCGGCAAACAATATCCCTATAAATAATTTTTGCACCGCCAAGTGTATATTCACCATAAGGCAAACCGCCTGCCGGCAAGCAATCTGTAATAAAGCAAAGCTTTCTGCCCTTTAGCTTCCAGAGTAAATCATAAAAGCATTTATCTACGTGGAAGGTATCTACAATAAGCTCTACACTCACGTCCGAATTAAGTGCTGCAGTAACAACACCGGGTGAGCGATGTGACAAGGCTGTCATTGCATTAAACAAATGTGTTACGTGCTTAACGCCTGCATTAACGCTAGCCATTGCAGTATCATAATCTGCCGAGGTGTGTCCCATAGAAACTACCACATCAGTATCACGGCAAATTTCGCGAATTGCGGCAAAATCGTTTTCGTCTGTTTCGGGAGCCAAAGTTATTGTTTTAATAATATCGGCATATTCCTTAACAAACTCGGCATCGGGTTTTAAAATATATTTAGGGTCCTGAGCGCCTTTTTTACTCTCGCTTATAAAAGGTCCCTCTGCGTGACAGCCTAAAATCTCGCTGCCTTTCCACTGACGGCTTTCTTCTTTCAAAGCACGGCAAACCTCAAGTGCCTTTTTAATAACAGTCATATCAACCGTCATAGTAGTGGGCAGATATCCTGTAACACCGTTTTTAACGATGCCTTCGGAAATTGTTCTTATGCTTTCCTCCTCGCCATCGCATACATCTTTACCGAGATATCCGTGAATATGTATATCAATAAGACCCGGTGAAACATAGCCACCCTTAGCATCTATAACAGACGCACCAGCGGGAATATTTTCATTCGGAACAATTCCCTCTATAACGTCGGAATAAAGCAAAGCGCAATTTTCAACAATACGGTCTTTTAAAATAATTTTACCATTAATTATTGCCTTCATAGCCATCCTCCTAAGCAATACCTTATCTTAATATTAGCAAAAGTGTAGACTTATTTCAATATGCTCAACAGATTAATAACTTATTTTCCATAAAAATAACGTTTTTTTCTATACATAGAGAATTGGCTTAAACACAAAATGTTCACAACTCACCATTCAACGCCTTTTCGGCGATTTCTGCGGCTATTTCTACTAATTGCACACAAGGACGTTTTTTGTAATACTCAGCCGTTCTGCTATCGGGGATATGTGATTTCTTTTCATCCTTACCTAATCCCAAAAGCTCACGGCAGATTATACTTCCGTTTTCTTTTTTAAATTCCTCTGCCATAGCCTGAATAAGTCTGTAATGCTCTGCTTTTGCGTCTTTATCAGTAGGATTTGCATAGCCAAGACTTAATCCCGCTACCATAAACGCTCCGGTTAAAGCACCGCAAACCTCACGCATTCTGCCCATTCCTCCACCGAATGATGAGGAAATTTTAAGTGCCGTTTCCATTGAAAGCCCTAAATCCTCACAAAAAGCACCTAGTACCGCCTGCGAGCAGTTATAACCCTCTAAAAACAGTTGTCTTGCTTTTTCAGTTTTGTTTTTCATGCATCTTACTTCCCTTACAAAACATATTTTTAATACAAGTTTAACATTTTTATTTTGTTTTTTCAAGTTCTGCTTTTACTGTTTTATATCTCTCAAATTAGACAAAAAACAAAGAGGCGGCAACACAAATGTTGCTCACCTCTTTTAAATTTTAGTTTGTGCAGATGGAAATTAATCGAAAATTTTTCCCACTTTTTCTACTAAATTCCGTACTGCATAAGGCAATCCGTCACCATCAACATAGCCGTTATCGTGGCCGCCACTTGTGGTAATTATATCGTCGCACTCGAAATAAACAACTTCAAGCGAGGCATTAAATTTTTTCTCCATTTTAAATTTCCTTTCAAAACTATGGCTTTACAAGTTCATTATAATAGCCGTCTTCATCGATTTTCGGAGCCTCATTATTTTCGGGAGCATTATAAACGCCTAAAATAATACGTTTTAATACAATTAAATCCTGTGCGTTTACCCTTTTATCCTTATTATAATCAAAATCCGAATTATAATCAGAATCAGCTATAATATGTTTTTTAAGTCGAATTAAATCCATTATTGTATATGACTCGGTATTTTTTGCTGCAAATACATGCCCAACAGAAAAAACCATAGACAAGCAAATTGCCAATACCGTAAAAAAAGTTATTATCTTTTTCATATAAATCTCCCCTTATTTTGTCACCATATCACGGACAACCGCAAAGGAAGTGCTACAACCACCGTAAAGCAAAGAGTTTCCTGTGTAGTTGTTGTAGTAAACACGCTCTAATCCATTAGCATCCACATAGGCGATATAAGAACGTGCAGAATATAACTCCTCATAAGCTTTTTCTAATGCTTCGCCGGTATGATTTTTATAAGTGATAACAACTGTATACAGACGATAATTATCTCCATCGTAATGGTCTTCAACACCACTGCACTTGAAGTTTTGAACATAGCTGTGTGTAGCTGTTGTATCTACGCCGTTAATGTTTTCGCCTTTGAGCTGAAGTGTGTAATTTTCGCCGTTTGCGTTTCTTTTAGCAGCGGAAGTTCTTGCCACGACGAAACCATATTCTGCTTCATTGCCATTAGCAATAGCATTTATTTCCTCATAAAGTTTTTCGCTAAGAACGGTAACAAATCTAAGACCGCTGCCGGCATTTCCATAGTGAACACCGGTATCAACATTGGCATCCCTTATTTGAACACCAACAAGGTCAAATCCGGCATAGGTACTACCTGCCATATCCTTTTGGTCTTCTTCCTTCTCGACAGAGCCTGTCTCTATCCAAGAAGCATAGATATGGGTAGTGCCTTCATAAACATCAGACCAGTTTACAGGATTTTCGCCCTTAGGATCAAGATACCAACCCTTGAAAACATACTTGTTGTGTGTCAAGCGGTCAAATTCGGGTATCTCATAGAAAGCGGAAATTGTACCATCCTGATTTAAGGTGTAGTGACCTTCTTTAGAGGAAGCAGATACCGCAGGATAATATGTGCGGAAAACATCTTTATCAAGTGCTTCTTCATTGTTTTTATGGAAAACAACTCTATTAACATCAATAACTGCACCAAGTGTGCCTACCTGAATATGTGAATCTCCAAAAGGCATAGCAGCTACGCCGGCAAGTGTGGTCTTAATCGGGTTCTTATTTCCTATTTCAGGAACACTGCCGCCTTCTACTATAATTTCACCGCTATAACCGCCACCGTTGTAAAGTTCTTCATTAACTGTTTCGTTCATTACAACAGTATTTCCGTTTGCGAAGTTAAGTTGAATTATCTCCATACGATAATGATACGGTATTTTATTTTCCTCGTCATACCAATGCCATACAGAGCATGTGCCGTTACCTTGCCCTGTTACAGGGTCAATTTCTACTGTTACATTAGCAACCTCATGCTGTGTAATGCGGTGCCAACCAAGCTCGGTATTGGCAGCAGGGTCATCATACCAAGAAGTAATCTTCACCTCTACCGACTGAGGATAAGCCGCAACAGAAATGTCGTCTGCCATTTTAACATAGAAGCTTAAATCAAACAAATCGGGTGTAAACTGCAATGTAACGTTTATTGTGTGCAATGTAGAACCATCGGGACGCAATGTCTTAACAACGGTTTTTTCAAGCACATAGTAGCCTGCAATTTTAACCTCTGCACTATAATCGTATTCGGATGAAAGATGTGTATAGAAGCTTGGAACCTCAAATACATCCATTCTTACCTTATCGCCGTGAGTGTGCCACTGTCCGTTAGGATACTCTTTTGAATATCCGTTCATAGAAAGATAAACTTGCTCATCCTTGGGCACGTTACGGTCTGCATAGGTTAACTGAGCATAAAGTGTCTTATTAAAGTTGCTTGCAAGACCGCTATCAACCAATGAATCGTGCTTAACTGTAACAATTAAATTTACAGAATCCATAACCTGTATCCACTTGGCATAAAGTGTGATGTCAGCCGCAACTTCTGCAGCGATATAATCGCCTGCGGGTTGAGTAAGCGCTTCATCTAAATACCAACCTGCAAACTTAAAGCCTTCACACTTAGGAACTACACCTGCAATGGATGTTTCAAAGCTCCATGTGTGATTTGTGGGATAATCACCGCTTAAAGTACCAATTTTTGAAATATAGGTTATATTATAAGTTTTTGGTACTAAGGTTGCCACAAGATCTCCAACCTGAGCGCCGTTCATAAAGTAAGCAGGTGCTTGATACAAAACGTTAAAGGGTAAAGCATCGTTAAAGCTTACTACTCTACCGTCAGCTAAAACAACTGAATCCACTCTTAAACCGTACTGATAGTTTGTGATACCGTCTGAACGGCCGATCCAAACCATATTGGAGCCTTCGCCCTTGCCATTTTTAATTACAACATTCTTACCAACCAAATCGCCATCAAAAATCATTTGGCTGATTACGTTCCAATTTGAGGGAATAGTACCGCTATTTTGACCATCTGCGGTTACAAGCGTTTCAACCTGTTGGGGCTTAAAGCCGTCACCGATTTGCTCGGCATTTACGGAATATTTAAGCTCAAACTCCTGAGGTGAGAAATGCGAGTGCACATTAACCGTGGCAGTCTTGGGGTCAAGCTCACCAAATACTGCATAATAATCTTCATTGTTATATGTTCGGTAATTACGGCTATCCAAAACGCTTGCATTGTTTTTCTCATTTTGGAATGTAGCGTTATAGTTATGGATAAGTACCTGAATTCTATACTCATTACCAAGGTCAGCAATTCCATCAAAAGAATATGTAGCATAACCCACTACACGACCTTCGTAATAGAAATATTCTTGTTTATAATCCAAGAAAAGAAACTGCTGATTTATAGTATCTGTATATCCATTGGGCTCAACCCTTTGTAACAAAACAATCAACGACTTAACCCATTCGTGATCAGGTATTTCTTGAATTGTAATGCTTCCGTCTTCATTTAACTGTTCGTAGGTTCCGCCAACGGTAATCATACCCTCAATAGTAAGCGGTTCTTTCCAACGGGCATAATATATGATATCCGAGTTGAGATATATGCCCTCTACCGCATCAAATTCCTGACCGTTTTCTATATAATACCAACCGTCAAAAACATATCCGCCGTTTCTTACGGGCACAAAACCATCAAAGCTTGATACCTTATACTGATTTTCCAATGTTTGAATATCATAACCGTTAACGGTACCGCCTTGCGCATCAAATGTAATATTATAGCCCTCGGCTATGATAACAGCATCAAGAAGACCTACCTGAACGCCGTCTTCATTAAAATACGCGCCGTTCAAGCCCTCATAGGTCATACCGCCTGAAACATCGCCTATATCAATAGTGTAAAGGTCGGTATTAAGTGCTTCTAAATTATTTAGTCCTGCCCAATTGGTTTCAACAATTGTTCCGTCAGGATAAATTAAAGCTGTAACAATTATACGGTAAGCAAAAGGCGCTTTGTCCCCGTTTTCAAGAAGCTCGGTAATACATACAGGATATGTACCTGTTCCCTTTCGGGTAGCCTTATCGATATCAACACGAACACCGGGCTTTCTGCCTTCCTCGGTATTCTGATGCTGAACTATCATTACCCATTTGCCATCTGTGGGAGAACAAGCCAAAACCTTAACTATTGCTGCTTGCGGAATAAGGTTTTCGGGCACGTTATTGTCCACCCTAACTTCAAAAGCAAGGTCCTTATTATCGGGAGCATAGGTCAATACAACATCAATAATTACATCACCGTTTTCATTTACGTTTGTAACCAAAGAAGTTATATCATAATTATGCTTGCTTACAGCAACCGAGTATAAGTTATCTTTAGAAACATCGGTCACGCTTGGAGCTATCGCTGTATATACAGTT
Organism: Acutalibacteraceae bacterium; assembly: GCA_045587085.1. Classification (GTDB taxonomy): domain Bacteria; phylum Bacillota; class Clostridia; order Oscillospirales; family Acutalibacteraceae; genus UBA737. The sequence goes on from JAZNBP010000195.1 coordinate 14,468, forward strand.
TTTAAAATTGTCTCTTCATCTGCACCATCGGGAGAATAGGTATAACTGTGGTTCGGATGATTTTTATTGTTAATAACAATTCTATGCCCTGTTTCAATATAAGGGATGTTAACATTCGGGGACATAACAAGGTCTAATAAAATATCATCCTTGGTGTCGGTTGTGTCATAACCGAATGAACTGCCGTCATGATTAATAGTAACATTTATATACACATCAGCCGCATCTGTCCATTGCGCGGTAAGAGTATATGATTCACCTATAGAATTAGAAAGAACACTGCCTGCTTGGTATAAAACACCATTCTGATCCTTCCAGCCTGCAAAAAGACTTCCTTTCTTTGTGGGTACTTTGTCGGAAACCTTTACTGCCGAACCCGTATCATAATACTCAAGTGTGGGAGTCGGGCCGCCAACTCCGCCATTAAGGTTATACTCAACGTATTCAAAGAATATATAACGAGTACGGTTTTCGCTGTTAATGCTTAAATGCTGGTCAGACGAAAGAACATAATTTACACCGTCATAATAGTATATTGAGTAATCGCCGTTAAGAAGCTGTGCCGAATAAACACCCGTAGCTGTTCTTTCAAGCTTAATATAATCGGTGCCATCAGCCTTTACATAAATAGAAGTATTAGCACCTTTAATTGTGGTTATATCAATTTTTGTACCTGTTGCAGTAGCATTAGAGGTATCATAATAACCGTCAAGAATTACCTCTACTGTACCTGTATATTTAGAGGGGGCTACCTGATAAACCGCAATAAATGTCAAATCGCTGTTTACCGATTTATATTTATCTAAAATTTCCTGCTGTGATAATACAGTACCGTCTCCGCCCTCAAGCGTCCAACCTTGGAAAATATAATTTTCTCTATCGGTTTCTCCCTCAAACCTTACGGCAGGCTGATTTTCTTCAAGAGGAGTAACCTGATCGTAAAACACCTTATCACTTACACCGTCGGTATATGTAAGGATGTATGCCACCTGAACAACTCTTTCGGTTTCAGATCTAAAAGCCGCAAGAAAATATGTATCGGTCATCTTATTGTATTTTACACCGCTAGAGGAAGTAAATCCGTTAGCTTTTATCTCATCCTGAGTTATCTTTAAATCATAACGGTATTTTCTTCCGTTTGCTTCGGTAATAGTATAAGAACCTCTCCAAATGTCTTTGCCTTCAAAAAACTCATGTTTCCATTCAATGTCTTGATTAAAGTGGGTTTTATACGCATCTAATACCTGATCTATTGAAACAGGGTTGTTTTCTATTGTCACATCGTCATTGGTATAACCGCCGAAAATTTCATTATCGTGATCATACATTTCTATAACATAAACCGGAGGAACGATAGGAGTTACGCCTCCATCCGTAATTTCAGAAACAAGTATTCCGTCTGCATGATTATCAGGGCTTGAAGCAGTACCTTGGTTCTTTAAGCAATATATAACGTAATGGTCAAAAAGTCCTGTTGCCTCAAACGCCTTTATGGATTCTTCATCCATACAATCCTTTACAGCCTTCCAAAATTCATTAGCATATAATACATTTTCTTTATATGCCTCATCCGGATCATTATTATCGGATATTTTTGCCGGTATAAAATGATATGCATTTCCTATGTTCTTATCGTATGTATCAGGATCAGTGTTTATAAAATTCTGTTGATATAAAACAACATCAGCATATTTTTCACTTTTAAGCTGTGTTATATTAACATTTATTTTAAGGAGAGGAGTATCGTCTCCCGCAGGGCCGTAATCTTCCTGTGCGCCGTATCCATAGAAGCTTTCCGGGAAATGACCGTCAGCTATATAATAAACATCAAAGGTTTCCCATGTGTCTTCCTGAACATAATCAGATAATGTAATTACAACCGAGTCGGCATTTTTTGCCACCTGCTCGCTTGCCGTATATGTACGACTGCCGTCTTTTAATGTGGCGTTTATTGTATAATATTGAATATTACTTTGACTACTGTAATCATATCCGAAAACACCGCCGCCAAAGTTTGTAACGGTTCTGTTTTCTGTACGAGTAGTGCCAAAAATACCTCTCCTATAAGTACACGTTACCGAAACCGACAAAGCCGAGTTGTCGATATTATTGCCGTTAGAGTCAAGCACTGTTATTACAACATCTGTATTCACCTCAGCAGAAGATACAACTATGCCTGTATTAAAAACCGACAACAACAACGTTATTGTAAGCAAAAAGGCAATTATCCTTTTTTTCATTTAACCATCAACCTTTCGAAAAAACCACTCTTGCCTCTAAACTCTCAAAAAGACAAGGAATTACCTTATATTTTATAACATATGCACTTACATTGCAAGAGGTTTACAAATTATTTTTCAAATATTCTTATATCACCGTCAAAATCAAGCTCTAAACTGTTTTCATCGCATTTTACAACCTTGATTTTTGTAACCATTTCGTCTGTAATTTCAATGCAATCCAACGTAATGGTTTTTGTTTTCTCATCATAGGTGTAGCCTTCACATAAATCGGAATCATTCACAGGGTTTCCGCAAGCGCAAGCCTCACGCATTCTGCCCATTCCGCCCTGACATATAGTAGCCCCCTATTATAACCATCATATAAAAACCGTCCGCCGAATGTTTTGGCGGACAGTTTTATGTATATTATTTTACAATTATAGAACCAGCGAGGGTGCGGAATATACCCTTGCGGCAAGCTCCTGATTAAGCATATAAAGGCTTTTAGGGTCAGAACCGAACAGCTCCATTTTTGTAATTAAATCGTTGGCGTTGGTTTCCTCTTCGCCCTGCTCCTTTACGAACCAATCAAGAAATTGCATAGTGCGGAAATCCCTTACATCGTATGCCGCAGCATAGATATCATTAATAAGCGAGGTCACATATTCCTCATGCTCAAGCCCTGCTTTGAGAACATCCATATGGCAGGAGAACTCCTTATCGGGCTTTGCAATAGCTTCAAGTGTTACCTTTTGATTTTCATTCTGCAGGTATTGATAGAAAAGCATTGCGTGGTCACGCTCCTCCTGAGCCTGAATCTTGTACCAATTTGCAAATCCGTCAAGTCCCGCATCTTCAAAATAGTTTGAAAAATCAAGATAAAGATATGCAGAGTAAAACTCCTTATTAATTTGTTGATTTAACAACTCGTGTACTTTTGCGTTCATAGTAATTCCTCCTTTAAATTCATTTTACTACAAATAAACAAAAAATTCAACACTCTGTTTTTCGTTTTATTCTGTTAAGCAAGGCTTTAAGCTTTGGTGTATTATACCTAAGTGCTAATGTTGGCAGTATATTCAAAAAAAGATTGACTGTAGCCACAGGCATTGCGATAGAAAAAGCCAATACCCGAGGCGCCGCCAGCATTGTTAAAAAACCAATCGGATAGGAAAGCCTGTGGGTTAAAACGCCCTTGTTACATTCAATGATAAATTTTTCTATGTACTCGGGACTGTTTGGATTTAAAAGCGTCTTTTTACTAAAACCTGAAAGTCCGCCAAGCTCCCAAACCTTATCCTTAAACTTGCGTACCTTTATCTTTTTGTAAAGCCTCTTTTCAAATTCCGATACATTATATAAAGGATTGTCTATACCAAAAAGCTTATCAGGTAATTTGTTTATAATAATTGCAATTATACCGTCAAGAACAAATTGCAAAGCCGTACAGACAACTACTAAAATGATTATATTATACCAAGTGGCAGTATGTAATATTATGTTTATCATCGATATTATAAGCATTGCTGTGCCGATTACTGATAGATATAATTTCATAATGTACTGTACTCCAAGGACTTTTTATAAAACTCCTCATAAGTCTTAACCCAAGCCTTATAATTTTTATCCTTCATCTCATTTTTGGCAGAATTGCGAGAAAGTGCTTCATCGGGGTAGATTGCAGGTAATATATGAAGGGTGTATTCCTGAACCGGAAATCCGTCGCCGTCAAGGTGGTCGCTGTCCTCCATAGTGATGAAAATCGGCACTATCGGAGCCTTATTTCTAACTGCCAGCGAAAACGCACCGTCCTGCAAAGGTCTTGGCTTTTTGTAATTCCACCACATCCCCTGCTCAGGGTATATAAGTATAGTTTCGCCTCTATTTAGTAGCTGTTCGATAGCCTTCATAAATTTTATCATTGTTGCCTTTTGACTTGAAAGTGGCAGAGTATTGCAGTGACGCATAAAAAGACCAAAGGGCTTTGGCGGATTAGTATAGTTTCCCTCTCTAATCACCTTATAAAGCATCTTACCGTCCATATACTCACGCAAGACCACCCATACCGCATAATGGTCGCTGATACTGAAATGATTACAGGTGACGATTTTACCGCCCTTTACTGCCGTAAAATTTTCGATACCACGTACCTCTTTTATAATTAGCTGTCGGTTTGCAATCATCTTATCAAAAAAACCGGCTCCGAAAATATTGGCAAGCTTGTTCATTATCTTACTTGAAAGCTTTTTGTTTAGATAATCTATTTTTTCGGGCATTAGCGGATATGTTTCGGGGTCATCCTCTACGTCAAGATGCCATAACCCGTTTTGCTCAAGCTCGGCGATTTTTTTAAGCAACTCTAATTTATGTTTGGATTTTTCCATACCTTTACACTCTTTCCCCTAAGCTTTTAACAAAGGTATTGTCCGATGTAGCAATTTTGTTTGCGTGTAAAATAATCTCCTTTGCCATAGCGTCGCTTTTAGCTTTTTCCTTTTTGCCGAAGGCTTCCTTTACCCCGAGTATCACTTCATAAAACGGAGAGTGCTTTGCATATTCCCAAAAAAATTCTCCGTCAATCACATCATCATATTGCCACGGCTTTTTATAGAGATTGTAATGCACAATATTTTTATTCCCCTCACAAACAATCTCTGTAGGCGACTTGTTCCAACCGTTAGGCAAAATACAAACTTTCCCATAGCAAAGATAATTTAAATATGCTTGGTCAGGGTCAAGCAGGTCAAAATCGTAGTCCTTTATAAGCTTTATAAATTTGTTTTCTATATCATTTTTTCTGAATTGCTCTAAGCTTATGAGCAAAACCCCTGCATTAAAATAGGTGTCAGGGTTAACACCGATTGCTTTTTCGGCATAAATCCTGAATTCCTTTGTACTAGAGACATATTGGTCCGAAACAGCACCCATAATATTGTCGCCCAGCTCCGTATTATAAAGCTTTGCTATATCCCCAAGCACCACAAGGTCGCAATCAAGATATATAATCTTATCGTACTGCGGAAAAAGTGAGGCAATAAATATTCTGTAATATGTGGCAACAGAAAAATGATATACATTTTTAAAATGTGTTTTTATAGTCTTTAAGCTGTTTGAAATATCGATAAAATCAATTACAAAGCCGTCGCATTCATTCAGTTTGATTTTTGAAATGTTTTCAGGCTTTAGACCTGTATTTAAAACTATTAGCCTGTAGCAGTACTCCTTAGAGGCATTGCTTATAAGCGAGGCTATAGCCACGTCGAGATACGGTATGTAATTGTCATCTGTCGAAAAGAAAATTGGGATTTCCTGCTTCATTTTTTTGCTCCTTTGTACTGTTTAAAACATTTACAAAGCGATTATACGTCCAAAAAAACCGCAAGTAAACCTAACCTTTAGTCTCACCTGTATACGGTTGGTGTTTTGCCCTGTAGAATTAAAAATTTTGCTCTCTACAGCTTGGAGAGTTAACAAAAAAACGACTTAATTCTTGAAAAAAGCCACTGCAACCGCACCGGGGCCTGCGTGTGTGCCTATAACACTGCCTACTGTTGTATAGCGGACTTCTTTAAGATTGCCCTCCCAGATATGTCGACTGTCTTCAATGTATTTCTGCAACAATGCATCGGAAATACCGCTATAACCTAGCAATACCGGTTTGCTAAAATCAATCCCGCCCGCTTTATCTATTTCCTGAATAAGCAGGTTGTTGCCCATTTTAGAGCCTCTTGCTTTGCCAAGCATATTGATTTCACCATCTGTAACAGAAATAACGGGTTTGATATTAAGTACACCGCCGGCGAAAGCAACTGCCTTAGAAATGCGTCCGCCTTTTTTTAGATATTCGAGCGTATCCACCAAGGCAACTATTACAATCTTTTTCTTTTCCTCGTTTAGTATATCTGCAATTTCCTTTGCATTCTTTCCCTCGTCAAGTAAGCGGAATGCCAATTCTACCAAAATACCGCTTCCCATTGCCGCACTTGTACTGTCTACAACATAGACATTCTCATAATCTGCCGCCGCAATGGTAGCACTTTGATAGGTGCCTGAAAGCTTTGAGGCAAGTGTGATAACTACCGCCGCTTCGCCTGCCTCTTTTGGTTTTTCAAGCTCTTTAATAAACACATCGGGGGTGGCTTGACTTGTTGTCGGAAGCTCGTCGCTTTCTATCAGCTTTTCATAAAAGGCTTTATGGTCAATAGTAACGCCGTCTATATATTCCTTCTCTCCAAAGCTAACAGTAAGCGGTACTGTATATACGCGTTTTTTAAATTCCGGCATTAAATCTGCTGTGGAATCCACAATAATTCTTGTTTTCATATTATAGTCTCCCGTTATTTATATCTAAGCTCGCAGGCAAACATAATGTCTCCATGAGCATTTTGACCTTTAGCAAAAACTATGTTGCCCTGTTTTGTATGATAAATACTAAGCGTTGTTCCCTCTAATATTTCCTTTTTGTAATCTATTTGGAAGGTATCCAATTCGCAATCCTTTGTGGGACTTATAGCATCTAAGACATAATTTGCGTATTTAGTATTATTAACGTGATTATTAACATCAATTTCGCTAAAGCCTGCATTTACTGTACGGGGTGTACCCTCTGCCTCAAAATCGCGAACCTTTGAAAGCTTTCCTTCAAACATTACCTCATCGTGAAAACCATCCGTGAAGGGATACAAATCGGGAACTGACAGAAAATGCCTTTTTTCGCTATGAATAACAACCCATTCCGAGCTGCCGACAATTAGTTTTTCGCCATTTTCATTTTCGATACAATATTCTCTGCGGTAGCACAGCCTATTAGGTTCAAGCGGCCAGGTTTTAACTTTAACCTTTTGATATGTTTCGGGTTCTGAAATAACCTTAAACCTTACCTTTGTTAAAACCCATAAATATGAACACTTTATCATTTCGTCAAAGCCAAGCCCTAGTTCAATCGCGTGCTGACCTGCGGCATCCTGAAATAAATCAAGCACCGCGGACGGCTTAATATGATTGAACTTATCAAAATCGCCTGCTCTTAATGGATATTCTTTTTCCCATAATTTTCTCATAATATTCACCATAACCTTTCTTGGCACAAAATGCTGTTTTCAGAAAAAGCATAACTTCCTTATTTTCTGTTGTTCTTTGCTACGGTTTCCAAGCTCTCACTTATAATAGAAAGACTGCGGTAAAAGGCTATTCTCTCTGCCTCGGTAAGACCGTCGCCGATTGCATCAAGAACTCCGTTAATTTTATCGGCTATCTTTTTGCCTGCTTCTCTGCCTTTTTCGGTTAAAATTAGCGGATTTTTATATCTTTTTTGGGTACTTACTTCGTGTGTGACAAAACCGTTAGTTTCAAGATAGTCTATCGCACGAGAAACGGTAGCCTTATCCTCCTCACAATGCTCACAAAGGTCGGTTGCGGTTACACCGTTTAGCGTATAGATATAATAAAGACAGGAAATGTGTGCACTTCTTAAGTTATACTCCGACATTTCTTGATTTTTGATTTTCCGAATATTTCTACTTATTCGGTTAATAAGAACTGTAAAGGTTTCAAATCTTTCCTTCATTATAACGCCTCCCTAAAAAATTGTTGAAAACTCAACAATTTGCATTTTATCACAAAATTGTTGAAAAGTCAACAAAAATAACCGGCAGTGAGAATAAAACTCACTGCCGGCGTTTAATACGATTACAAAATTATTTGTTATCCTTATTTTGGGGATTTCCGCCATTGCATTTGCCACTGCACTGCTTTGCATAAGGGCAACCGATACAGGTCTCTCCCCGCTTTTTTGCACGAATAAGGTACCATATTATCCCCCCTGCAATAGCGACCAATATTAAAATAACAATAACATTTTCCATAATCCTAATCCTGACTTAAAATTTATGTTGCACTTTTAAGAGCATATTCTGCCTTTATCTTTTTGTTGTTGTGTATGATTAAAGCAACTATAATAGCAATCATCACAGCTACGGCAATCCCACCGCCGATAGCAGCACCTATATTAAGAGTACCGCCTACTATCAAGGTGCCGATAGTATAAACAAGATATGCTACGGTATAACCCACCGCCAGCTGAAGTCCTATACCGCCCCAAAGCCACTTTGCACTCTTCATTTCGGCGTTCATAGCACCGATAGCCGCAAAGCAAGGCGGAGCGTAAAGGTTAAACATCAGATATGCAAGAGCTGCCACCTTGGTAATTGCCATAATACCTGCTACCTCTGTACCGGCACCCTCAATTAAAGCAAGCTCCTCGGTGTCTATTAGATTTTCAAGACCGACAAAGCAAACTGCCAAAGTACCGACAACATTTTCCTTTGCAATAAAGCCTGTAATGGCGGCTGCCGCCAACTGCCAAGAAAGAACGCCCACAATAGGCACTAACAAGTATGCAAAGGGAGACGCAATGGATGCTAAAATAGACGCATCTGCACTTTCGGCTACCTTGAAGCTCCAAGTAAAGGTCTGCATAAGCTGTACTATCATATTACAAAGCAGTATAATAGTTGCGGCTTTTACAATGTATGCCCAACCGCGACTGCACATAGACTTGAACGCACCCCAAAAAGACGGTGCTTTATATTGGGGAAGCTCGATAATAAAGAATGATTTACGTGCCTTATAGCCTGTAATAAGATTAATAAGCAACGCACCAAGGAAAATTAGTACAATGCCTGCAAAATACATAAGTGCACTAACCCACCAAGCATCCTTAAAGAATGCACCTGCAAACAAAGCGATAACGGGAATTTTTGCACCGCAAGGCATAAAGGGAGCAAGCATTGCGGTAGCTCTTCTCTCACGCTCGTTTCGAATGGTACGGCTTGCCATAATTCCGGGAACGGCACAGCCTACTGTAATAACAAAGGGAATAACCGATTTCCCCGAAAGTCCAACCCTTTTGAAAATAGGGTCAAGAACAACTGCCGCACGGGACATATATCCGCAATCCTCTAAAAGCGCTATAAGGAAATACATTACCATAACAAGAGGCAAAAAGCCTACAACGGCAGCCACACCGCCAACAACACCGTCTACAAGAATTGCAGAAAGAATCGGGTTTTCAATCAGTCCCCCAACAAAGCCTTGGAACATTTCAAGCAAGGGCACTAGTCCGGGAATGAACTTCCCGCCTATTTCGACGCCTTCGGCTATCCAAGTGCCGAGTGTGGTTTGCGAAATGTAGAAAACGAGGAACATAACCGCAGCAAAAATCGGAATTCCAAGCCACTTGTTTGTGAGTACAGCATCAATCTTATCCCCGAAATTCTTATCCTTTGTAAGAACCTTGCGGGTTTCAACCTCTTTAACAATACTATTTACAAACTCAAATCGCTTACGGTCGGCAGCTTCAACCTCCGTCTTGTCGGTGAGGTCGATATCTTGCTGTATGTAAGGTGCGTTCTGCTCTTTGTTCCCTTGTGCGATAGCCGTTTCAATAAGCATCTTTAAACCGTCTGCCGAAGTGGAAACGGTCTTTACAACAGGACAGCCAAGCTTTTGCGAGAGAGCATCCGCATCAATTTTGTTGCCCTTTTTCTTGCCAATATCACTTTTGTTAAGGGCTACAACAAGCGGAATACCAAGCTCTAAAAGCTGGGTGGTAAAGAATAGGCTGCGGCTTAGGTTATCCGCATCCACGATATTAATGATAACATCGGGATTTTCATTCTTTACATAAGTGCTTGTAATACTTTCCTCACTTGTAAAGGGGGACATAGAGTATGCACCGGGAAGGTCAACTGCAGTAATCTTCTCACTGCCCGAATACGCTTTTTTAATTTGGTGCTCCTTCTTGTCAACCGTAACTCCTGCCCAGTTGCCAACCTTTTCATTAGAGCCGGTCAGAGCATTATACATTGTGGTCTTACCTGAGTTCGGATTGCCCGTCAAAGCAATTCTCATAATAAATTCTCCTCGTTTTAACTTTATATATAGTAATTAATAAAACAATAAATTGAGTTAGCAACCGCTAACTGCCACCTAAAAAAATAAGAATTACCTTATTTTTTTATTATACAATAATAGCCTCTGCTAATTGCTTGTCGATATTATAGCGGGCGTCTTTGATAGAAACGGTGCAGCCGCCCTTGCGATGTGCAATTACGGTGATAGCCTCACCACTGTAACAGCCAAGAGAGAATAAGAAAGCATTAAGCTCCTCATCGTCTGTGTTGATTTGGCTTATTATATACTCTTTACCTTCTTCTGCCTCTCTTAAAGTCATAACCGTTACCACCGTATTAAAAACGGTTAGTTTTTGCTAACCGATAGTCATAAAATACAGTTAGCCTTAACTAACCTTGATATAGTATAATCCCATTTTTCCAATTTGTCAAGAACTTTTTTAGAAAATTTCTCCATTTTTGCGGTAAAAAATAATAGGCAAATACTAAGTGCGAAAATTTCCCATAAAATTTATTAAGACAGACAAGTCTTAAATTATTATAATGGAAAAGGTTAGGCGAAATTTTTCTATTTCGCCGCAAAATCTATGATTTTGCAACAAATTTTTTGCAAAAATTTGTCCTTTTTCACCGTAATGAATGTCGTGCAAAATTAAATCTTAAAATTTAATTTTGCTGAAGCTACTTTAAAGTAGCTTATTGAAACGCTTTTTAGCGTTTCGACTAACTACAATCATTATTATACTATTTCTAGAAATATGAGGTGTGTTATATGGAAAAAAGGAAAACATTTAAACGGGTAATGTCTTTGGCTTTGTGTTTTATTTTAACAATTACAATGTTCACATCACTCGGTGTCACGGTATCGGCTGAAGAATTAAACGAGGTCATTGAAAGCAAAAGCAAACAGGTTGTTTTGTATGACTTTAATGATGCAGCTGCTTACAGAGGACAATATTTGGCTTACATTGCTTCCGGATGTAACGATACAGTAATTAACGTAAACTTCAAGTATTATTTAAAGGCAAGCCGTGTAGGCGATTTTGCAGACGAAATTTATGTTCGAAATTGGGCTATAAGTCAGGATACAACAGCGGGAAATTTGCCAAATGCATCTGACGGCAGTACATATCTTCTTGACGGTATGGGAAGCTATAGCCTTACATATACCAGCACTAAAGATGCTTTTGAAATGGGTGTATCCTTACAGCAACACGACGGTGTTACAAATGCTAAATTATATGTATGGGATTTTAGCATCACACTAGACGGTGTTGCAGTTGACACCTATCTTATGAACACTCCAAATACTAGCTGGAGTACCGCATTATGCTCAAAAAGGGTAGTGTCTTATCAGGAAGTACTTGAAAATAAGAGAGCTTGGCATATTAACTTTAATTCTGTTGCTAATAACAAATATTTTGCCGCTTCTAATTTATTAGCTTATAATAAAAAGGTTGAGGTTTCCTTTAATTATTATTTGAAGGGTGAATGTACCGATAGCACCTTTATTTATGTTTCAAAAGTGGGTGGCGGTAATCTTGGTCAATATTTAATTGATGGCAGTATATCATCCTACAAACTAATTGAGGGCACACATTCCTTTACTACCATTTTTGACCCGCTTACCGATAATTCTACTTATGCTATTGCATTTCAAGTAGGCGGCACAAATCTTTCCTGTGACCTTTATATTTACGATTTCGAAATATATATAGATGGTGTTAAGCAGGTTAAAAATGCAGACCCGCTTCACGGCTATGACACAGTTCCCGAAGGTATTACAATAACCGAGACTACATATTATGATGTAATGAATCAGCGTGAGGCACTGTTGCTTGATTATTCGGGCTTGGCTCAATATAAAGGTGCCTATATTTATAATGGTGCTCTTTCAAGCGACTGCACCTTTAGTCTTTCCTTTAACTATAAAATTTTAAATACCACTTCAAAAACCGAAATTTATGTTCAAAATGCAGTAGCTGGCGGTTCTTATGGAGACAGACTTATCTCAGACGGTCGTGAGCATTACTATAGCTATCAGGGTGAAGCTTCTGCAGGTAGCTTTGCTATAAATTTGGCTACCGTAATTGAAGGCAGTAATGCGGATATTTATATGTGGGATATACGTCTTGTAACATCAGAAAGTCAGGTTAATACCATACATTCTGTTTCTGTTTCATCTGATACCTTATATGCTATAACCTATGACCATATTGCGTATAGTGATGTTGTAGATGTTGATAAGGCGTATTTATATGATTTTTCTACTGCTACACCGGCTATAAATAATAACGGCAGTTGGACAAGATGGACATATCAAATTTCAACTAATCCTTATTATTCTGAAAGCAAACTTCAAACCGATAATCCAGAGGTTACAATATATTTTGATTACTATCTTGCAAACGCTAATGACGGCGACCTAGCGGTAAGAAATGTTGCGGGTGGCAGTATGCCTGACGATGTTACAGGTAATAATTTATTGCTTGCAGGCAGACATACCTTTTCTATAACAGGCAAAACAATTTCGTACTTTGGTACGGGTGCTAATGGTAACCTATTAGCTGCTATTGTACCAAATAAAGAGGGAATTATAGAGGCAAAGCTTTATATTTGGAATGTTTATATGACCTGTGGCAACACAGATATTTCTAAACCAATGGGCGGTCTTTACAATACCTCGTTTGTAGGTCCTGATGTTACCGAGACAACCGTCAGTGACATTGAAAATAAGGGTGACGCTAACAATGATGGTAAAATCAATGTTTTTGACCTTATAAGATTTAAGCGAAATCTTATAAACGGCACGTCAATCGATGTGGTAAATACAAATATTGATAAGAATATAAAAATAGATGCTTCTGATTTAGCCGCTATTAAAAGGGTAATACTGCAAGGAAAATTGCCAAGCTCTAAGACCTTAAAGGTGCTGTGTATTGGCAACAGCTTTTCTAATAATACCTCACAATATACATCGCAGATAGCTGCCGCTATGGGTAAAAAGCTCGAAATTTCAAGCCTTTTCTACGGTGGCTGCAGTCCGCAAAATCACTTAGATTTCTATAACAATAACGAGGCAGTATACACCCTTTATACTAACGGCAAGCAGATGACACCTGCAGGTACTAATGTTACTTCTAAGGAAGTGTTATCGGCTAATCAGTATGACATTATTACATTCCAAGGTGTGTATATAGGTATGGATGTTAAGAGCTCGTTTACACCTCTTATTGAACTGTCAGGGAAGGTTAGAGCTCACCAGCCTAACGCTCAATTTATGCTGAATATGACTTGGGCTAATTGTCAGGAATATTTAATTAAGTACAATAAAGGTGCTTATACAAACGATACCTTGGGCGAGCTTTATTATGAGAGGGCAGTTGCTAATTACGAGTATATTGCGGAAGAATTAGGCGGTATCGAAATGATACTTGTAGGTGAAGCAATACAAGTAGCTAAGCGTAGCGGTGATTTTACTGATGACTATGGTAACGATACATCTCTCTTTAACGATGATATAAGCCACCTTTCTAATGTGGGTAAGTATTTAGCTTCTTGTGTTTGGGTTCAGTATTTATATGATGATATTGATATTCGTAATTTGAATTACACTTTAACAGGAGTATCCGATGTTCAGGCTACACTTCTTGAGCAAATTGCATATAACACAGTAAAAGGTTAAATGGAAAATTAAAATGGATAATATTATTAAAATTTTGTGTATCGGTAATAGCTTTTCGGGAAATACTACAACCTTTGTGTCACAACTTGCGGAAAAATTAGGGAAACAGGTAGAAACCTACAATTTGTTTTATGGCGGTTGCAGTCCGCAAAATCATTTAGATTTCTACAATGAGGACCTACCAAAATATGTGCTTTATAAAAATGGTACTCCTGTAAAGGGCGACAGCATTTATACCACATCTAAGCAAGTCCTTGAAAGTCAAAGGTTCGATATTATCACGTTCCAAGGACCGTATATTGGAACTGAAAAACCCGAAAACTTTGAACCTCTTGTAGAGCTTACAAAAATAGTGCGTTCATATCAGCCGAATGCCGAATTTATAATGCATATGACCTGGGCAAACTGCCACGAGTATTTAGTGAAATATCATAGAAAAGCTTATGAGATTGATGATATGGGCGACCAATATTTTGCCGATACAAAACAAAATTACATAAATTATGCTGAAAAGTTAGGTGATTTAAGAATTATTCCTTTCGGTCAGGTATTGCAAACTGCAAAGCACGAGGGATTTTTCACAAATGATTATGCTAACGAAAATTCCCTTTTTGTTGACGATGTAAGCCACTTGTCAATTCCGGCTAAATATATTTGCGGTCTTGTTTGGGTGCAGTTTTTGTTCCCTGATATTGATGTAAGAAACACAGATTTCTTACCGGAAAAAGTAACACCGTTGCAGGCAGAAAAAGCAAAAGAATTAGTATATAATACAGTTGTAAAATTAAAGAAGCAGTAAAATGGCGAACAAATAAAATGATGTATTGTAGGGGCAGGCGTCCTCGACTGCCCGCAATTTCTAAAAAACTAAAATGCGGAAGAAGTGAAATCTCACTTCTACCGCATTTCTTTTATTTGTTTACTTTTA
>JAZNBP010000196.1:0-20455 GCA_045587085.1 Acutalibacteraceae bacterium
CAGAATTTACCGCACGACATTTTCTTGTTGTTATTGATTTGAATGAACATATAACATCCGACAATGTAGGGCAGGGGCTTGCTCCTGCCGTTTTATTTTGAATAATAATTATTGCGTGTATGTGATTAGGCATTATAACATATTTATCAATTTTAATGAATTTATATCTATTTTCCAAATCATTTATTTCCGCGTTTGCTATTTTACCAAATTTGGTTAATTGTATTTCGGCAGGAGCAAGCCCCTGCCCTACAATATTACTGAATATGCATTCTTTATGATACGTGCATATTGTGACAAAATAATATCCGTTTTGGCTGTAATCGTAATTTCTGAGCCTTGTCGGTTTACGGTTAGGCAAATTTTCTTTATTATTCATAAATTATTTATTATAAGGCGTAAAATTATCGGTTAAACCTAAAATATAATCGGTAGATGTACCATAAAATTTTGCAAGAACAACCAAAAAACGAGTAGGAATCTCTCTTTTGCCCGTCTCATAATTGCTATATACTCTTTGGTCAATATTTAATAATGACGCTACTTCTTTCTGTACTAAATCCTTATCTTCTCTCAAATCTTTAAGTCTGCGATAATACATAACATCACCCATAAATAAGTATATGTACTATCAAACAATAGTATTGATTTTACTATCAAATAATAGTAAAATATTATTCAGGTGATAATATGATAAAAAGAGTAATCATTGCAGGTTGCAGAGATTATGATAATTACGCTGAAGCAAAATTGTTTATAGATTTGTGTCTATCTAATATACGCAAAGAAAACAAAATTGTTATTCTATCTGGATGTGCAAACGGTGCTGATAAAATTGGTGAACGTTATGCAGAAGAAAACGGATTTAAGGTAGAAAAATATCCTGCAAATTGGGAAAAATACGGCAGACGTGCAGGGCCTATTCGGAACCGATTAATGGCAGAAAAAGCTGATTATGTAATTTGCTTTTGGGATAAAAAAAGCAAAGGCACAAAATCAATGATTGACTATGCAATAAAATTCAATAAGCCCATAAAAATATATAATACTTGCAGGAGAGGGCACGAAAACCCTCCCGACATTTAAAAATCCCTCTTTTTTAGAAAAGAGGGATTTTTTATACTAACACATATAAAAGTATTGCAATAAACTGCAAAACCGAGCCGATTACCACAAAAATGTGGAATACCGAATGCATATAGCGAACCGTCTTTTTAGCGGCAACACCGTAAAGCACAGCGCCTAAGGTATAAGCTATTCCGCCGTACAAAAGCCACGCAAAGCCTTTCATCGTAATAGCTTCTATTGCCGCTTTTCCTGTAAAGACTATGCACCAGCCCTGCACCAAATAGCATATAATCGAAAATAGACTGTATTTTTTAAGGTCTACCGCATTAAGCGAAATTCCAAGTGCCGATACTCCCCATACCACACCGAAAACTGTCCAGCCGATATACGGATTATATTCCCGCAAGGAAACCAAGGTAATAGGTGTATAGGTTCCGGCTATCAGAATAAATATTGAGCAATGGTCTATAACCTGCATAACCTTTTTGCCCATAGGCGGTTTTAGTCCGTGATAAACGCTTGATACGGTATAAAGCATCACCATAGAAAGTCCGTAAATGAAGGATGCTACTATCTGATACACATCGTGATTTAAAAACGCCTTTACAACACACAGCGCACAAATTATAACACCTGCACCGCCGCCCACAATATGGCTTACCATATTAAAAATTTCTTCTCCTCTTGTGTAATCGGGAAGCAGTCTTTCTTTAAGTTTTGTTCGTTTCATAAAAGTTCCTTTTGAAGTTAAAAAATCGCCATAAAACCATGTGAATTTTGAGTAGTTTTAACAAAAATTTTTGCAGTCGAAAATTGTCGAAATACTTTACATAATTTTTTATGTTTTTGGTTTTAAATACAGCAGTTATCCAACTTATCAACCGCCTTTTCCACCGTTTTGAGGGCTAAAAAGCGTGGATTTACGCAAAAAGGCAGTTTAAAATGTGGATAACTCTGTGGATAAAGTGGATATCTTTTTCGGTTGCTTCGGTTTACATAATTACATTTTTTTGAGTAATTTTTCCATTATTTGAGGTCCGTTTTGAACGTAATTATTTTTCTGCTCGCAAGCCTTTTCTGTAAAGCTTTCTGCCCCTGATTTTGGAGACTCGCTATCGTAAATCATAAAGGGTACAGGACTTGCAGAATGTGTCTTTGTTTCAAGCGGTGTCGGGTGGTCGGGCATAATTAAAATTCTATAAGCTTCGCCACAGTTTTCTAAATACTCGAGCATAATTTTAAGGCTTCTCTTATCGATTTCCTCAATAGCTTTTACCTTATTTTCCGCCTCACCTCTATGTCCGCACTCGTCGGGAGCCTCGAAGTGAAGATATACTAAATCCGTGCCTTTTTTAAAGCATTCAATTCCGGCAAGCGTCTTGCCCTCAAAGTTTGTGTCAAGATATCCCGTTGCTCCCTCTACCTCAGGAATTTCGGCACCTGCACAAATTCCGATACCCTTTAGCAAGTCAACCGCACTTACAATAGCGGCACTAACACCGTTTTTCTCCTTGAAATTTTGAAGCATAGGCTTTCTGCCCTCGCCCCAAAGCCAAATAGAGTTAGCCTCGTTTTTACCTGCCTGTCTGCGTTTTAAATTTACAGGGTGGTCTTTAAGTATATCGTAGCATTTTTTCATAAGCTCGATTAAGGGCTTGGCATTCTCCGATTTGCTTAAATATCCGCCTACAACCTTACCGCTTATATCGTGCGGAGGTGTCATTTCGCCAAGGTCGGTTGTACCGCCGTCTACCACTAAGCAATGCCTATAGCTGACACCTGCGTAAAAGCTGTAAATTTCATTTCCAAGCTTTTCCTCAACAGTTTTTATAATCTCTCTGGCTTCGGCAGTAGAAATATCGCCCGCACAGTAGTCAACCATAACCTTATCCTCATAATTTTCACTATCAGAAAGGGTTACAATATTACATCTGAGTGCTACATCGGTATCCTTTAAATCAACACCTATGGAAGCCGCCTCCAATGGAGAGCGACCTGTATAGCAAACAAACGGGTCATAGCCGAGAACCGATAAATTAGCAACATCGCTGCCGGGTTTTAAACCCTCGCCTACGGTTTTGCACATACCAAGCTCTGCCTTTTGTGCCAATTTATCCATATAAGGCTTATTCGCCAATTCCATTGGTGTTTTGCCACTCAAGATTTTTTCATTGTGGGTATCTGCCATACCGTCACAAAGCAATACTAAATATTTCATAATTTCTCCTCCTTTAAAGCTTGTAAAGACCTGATTCCAAAACCACAAAGCGATGCTCTGCTACCTCAATATACTGATAAACAGGCTCTGTGAATGTTTCAAGCTCTTCTACTGTATAATCGTTAATATTAATTTTGACAAGCTTATTAGCTTTTTTATTACTTATAATAATATTTTCATCGTCCTTTGTGAAAATATCACACGGTCCGCCAAGCGGAGATTTTGCACCACCTATTCGAAGCTCCTCTCTCATAATAGAAAGGTTATACTTTAAAACCGCATCGCAATCAGGATATGTCACCCACAACGCATTGCCGACAAGTGCTATATCCGACGGTTTTTGTAAACGGTAGCAAAGCTCACCCGTCCACAATACCGAAGCATCGCTGTCCACAAGCTGAGCCTTACCATCAGGCTCTACCAAAAACAACTTGCCACCCGGCAAAATCAAAGCCTTTACGGTAATATAATTTTCACAAACATTTGCTATCTGATTAGAATCCATACCGAATTTTGCCAGCATATATGTGCTTTTCACCACATTGCTAAGCCTTCGGTTATCAAAGGAAATCATCTTGTATTCAACATAATCGCCTATTAAAAGTTCATCCTTTAAATAGGAAAAAATAATTCCGTTTGAAAGTGGCAATATTTCATAAACCTTGCCTTCAAATAATCTTTCCATAAAGTTCTTCCTTTAAATTATAGATTAATAGCACCCTTTTTAAGCATTTTATCCGCCGCCAAAAGCACGCCCGCCTTTGCACTGTGGAAATTAAGTCCCCCTTGCATCCAAGCGGCATAAGGCTCTCTTACAGGACCATCGGCAGAAAGCTCGATAGAAGCACCCAAGGTAAAGGCACCCGCTGCCATTATTACAGGGTCGGTATAGCCCGGCATATCCCAAGGCTCAGGTGTCACATAGGCATCAACCGGAGCACCCGACTGCATACCCTGACAAAAGGCTATAAGTCCCTCAGCCGTTCCCAAGGTTACGCACTGAATAATATCGCCTCTTATATCCTGAGGCTTTGGTGATACTTGAAAGCCTAAACTTTCAAAAAGTGAAGCTGTGTAAACTGCCGTCTTTAAAGCCTCGCCCACCACGTGCGGAGCCTGAAAAAGTCCCAAATATAGCTCACGGCTGTGACCTAAGGTAGCACCTACCTCACGTCCTACACCCGAGCAAGTAAGTCTATAGGAGCATTTTTCAATCAATTCCTTTTTGCCTGCTATATATCCCCCTGTCGGAGCTATTCCGCCACCGGGATTTTTAATGAGCGAGCCGGCTATTAAATCGGCACCTACCTCGCAAGGCTCCTTAGTCTCAACAAATTCGCCATAGCAGTTATCAACCATTATAATGCTTTCGGGAGAAGCTTCTTTGATGGCATCTATTACAATTTTTATGTCCGCTATAGTAAGGCTCGGTCTTGTGCTATATCCACGCGAACGCTGTATGTAAGCCATTTTCGGCTTTTCCTTTGAAAGAGTGCTTTTTATAGCCTCAATATCGGGCATACCGTCTTCCTTTAGCTCAACCTGACCATAACTGACACCGAAATCCGCCAACGAACCGTCGGTTTTTTCGTCAATTCCGAAAACACCCGTAATGGTATCATAAGGTCTGCCCGTAACACAAATCACCTTATCGCCCGGTCTTAGCACGCCGAAAAGAGCCACAGTAAGCGTATGCGTTCCCGACACAAAGTTATGTCTTATCAGCGAATCCTCGGCACCCATACAGTCTGCCATAACTCGCTCTAAAACCTCACGTCCGCGGTCATCATAGCCGTATCCCGTAGAGCCTGCAAAGGAAGCCTCTCTTACGCCGTTTTTGATAAACGCAGAAAGCACCTTAAGCTGATTAAATTCAGTAATAGCGTCTATTTTTTGGAACTGCTCCTGAGCGTCCAAAAGTGCTTTTTTGTCGAACTGCAACAGCCTTTCATCTATATTAAAAAAATTAGTTATACTCATCATCTTTCACCCAATAGCCACCGAAATACAGTAGCCGGAATCCATATTTTTTATAAAAAGGCAAAACCTTATCCCTGCAACAAACAAAAAGTGTTCTGCCAAAATTTTTAGTAAGTGCACCCAAAAGTGCTATGTGACCAAATCCCTTTTCCTTGCTTGCAAGCCCGTTTATAATAGCAAGCTCTCCACAATTAAAGGTAACGCAGGCACATTTGTCCCTCAGTGCAAAATAATCAGCAAGACCTAGATTTAACCGCCTGCAGTAATCGACCGCAAAATACGGATAATCAGGCAAGGACAAGCCCTCTACATCAAGAAGCGTATATATTTCGTCACTTTTTAAAGTGTCACTTTCGGTATCGATTTTTACATCCGCTTTTCTTGACATTACGTTAATTCGCTCACGCGGAGCTTTGTCGATAGCTACAAGAGTGTCAAGGTCGCTGTAAATTGCGACAGGCGACATCACCTCTACAAAGGACTTTAATTCATCTATATTTGCGGAAACATTGTAAATTATCATATTCCCGTCAGTAAAAGAAATAAAGGCTTTGCTTTCGTCCTGAGCAAAAAACAGGACTTTATTATCGTTTTTATAAGCCTTGAACAAGCTTTTTATTTTTATATACTCGGCATTTTGCACATTCAAATCGGGAATTTCGTTTATTATGCTAATCACTTGATTTCACCGTTTGCAATACAGCTTAGCATATATTCTGCTAATTTTCGCATATTAGTTAAATCTTCCTTATTTGCAACTGTAGAGGCTGTATGCAAATAGCGTGTCGGCAGTGAAATTGCAAGTGTTCTGACACCCTCTCGGCTAGTGTGAACGCTTCCTGCATTGTTACCGCCCGCAACCATACTTTTAGCCTGACATTTAATGCCTGAATTCAATGCTTTATTGTAAAGAGCCCTGTCATAAACCGTTGCTTTGTCCATAAACGAAATTGCAGGACCTTTTCCTAATGAGCAAACCGTTTTCTCGGGCGGGGCGTCGGCAATATCTGCCGCCGTTGTACTTTCAAGCACAATAGCAAAGTCGGGGTTTATAGCATAGGTGCTAACCTTAGCACCGCGAAGCCCTACCTCCTCCTGAACCGAAAACGAGGCATAAAAACTGTATTCATCATAATTTCTTATTAAATCAATAAGCACTGCACAGCCGGCGCGGTCATCAATAGCTTTGGCTATAAAGCAGTCGGCATTTTCACAGAATTCACCGCAGATTACACCGCAGTCCCCAAGAGAAACGAATTCCTCTGCCTGAGCCTTATTAGCAGCACCGATATCAATATACAAACTGTCTACCGTTGGCAAATGCTTTCGCTCGTCGGCTGAAATCAGATGAACCGGCTTAGAGGAGATTACTCCCCTTACATTCTCACCTATTACTACGTATCTGTTAATAAGTGACGCTGTATCTATACCGCCCACAGTAGAAAATTTTAAAAATCCGCTTTCTGTAATGCTTGTAATAATAAAGCCTACCTCGTCGGTGTGGGCATCAAGCATAATTTTATTCTTTGGCTCTGACTTACCCTTTTTATATGCGATTATATTGCCAAGGTTATCTACTCGCCAATCGCAAAAGCCGTCGATTTTGCTTATTATATATTTTCTTACCGATTTTTCGTCACCCGAAACGCCGTTTAAAAGGCATAATTCTTTCAATGTATTAAGCACTCCCTACACCGCCGTTTCTTATATATTCACAAAGAAGCTCTACTGTATTTTCAAGGTCACAAACGCTTAAAATTTCACAGTCGGTATGCATATTTCTAAGCGGAATGGATACCGTAGCGGTTTTTACACCCTCTTTTGTAACAGCTATAACATCGGCATTAGTACCGCTATTGCCCGACATTACCTCGGTTTGGTAAGGGAGGTTTTTACTGCTTGCAACTGACATTAGCTTATCAGACATAGCCTTATCCAAAAGTGGCGAAATACCTATCATTGCGCCTTTTGTAAGCTCGCCCGTCTTTTCAGGAGCAATACCGGGAGTGTCGCCAAAGCTTACGTCAAGTATTACTGCCTCATCGGGAGTAAATCTGAAAGCTCCCGTTTTGGCACCGCCTTGACCTATCTCCTCTTTATCCGAAAGCAAGAAAGCCACGTTTACGGGAAGCTTTTCCTTGCTTAAACGCTTTGCCGTCTCAATAAGCACAGCACAGCCTGCCCTGTCGTCAAAGCTTTTGCCCGAAACCCTGTCGCCAAGAAGTGTTAGAGGCTCTGTTGCGAAGGTCACAATGTCCCCCACAGAGATTATATCCTTAGCATTATTTCCCAAAGCGGTATCAATTTTTATAACACTTATATCGGAATATTCCTTTTCACCGCTACTTAAATGAGGCGGTGTTGAAACAAAAACGCCGGTTAGTTTTTCTTTGGCGTGAATTGTAACCCTTCTTGACGGCAACTGTCTTAAATCTATACCGCCCGCATTAGAGACGGTCAAGAACCCCTTATCATCAACATTAGTCACAACAAATGCAATCTGGTCGATGTGTGCGTCAAGCAAAACGGTATAGTCGCTCTCACCCTTTAAAAAGCCAAAGATATTAAGTGTATCGCTTTTTTCACATTCACAGTATTTTGAAAGCATACGATAAGCTATATCCCGAGCATCGGTCACGTAGCCTACCGCATCCGCTTTAGATAATTCAAAAAGTCTTTCCTTAATATTCATCAGAGCTTGTTCACCAATTCTTTAAAATAGTTTCCTCTTGCTGCAAAATTCGGGAAAGCATCAAACGAAGCACAAGCAGGGCTTAATGTTACAATATCGCCCGATTTTGTAAATTCAAGAGATTTTTCTAATGCTTCCTTGATATCCTTTGTCCTTACAATTTCGGGATATCCCTTATAATCCTCGCTTGAACGCACGGCATTTTCTATCTTATCGGCAGTGTCACCGCAAAGATAAAGCTTTTCTACCTTATCGATAACATAAGGCACCATAGGTTCAAACGGAATATGCTTATCATAACCGCCTGCAATTAAATGCACTCGTTTATCAAACGCTTTAAGGCCCGCAATAGTTCTTGTAGGGCTTGAAGCGATTGAATCGTTATAATATTTAACGCCGTTTACTTCTCTTACAAATTCTATTCTATGCTCCACACCGCCAAACTCGTGCGCTACCTTTCGTATAGAATCCACCCCCACATATCCCCAAACAGCAGTTATTGCAGTTAAGTAATTTGCTACGTTGTGGTCGCCTATAATTGCAATTTCGCTACGGTGTACAACCGGCACGTCAATTCCGCGATATGCCATATGAAGATAACCCTTTGAGTCAAGCCAAGCACCGTTATTAAGCTGACGCTCCATACTAAAGCCTAGGGATTGACCTCTTACGTAATCCCTGAAGCCCTCGGTAATTTCGTTATCACGGTTTAAAACAGTACGTGAAAATGCGTTTTGATGAAGCAATACATTTTTCTTTGCCTCAACATATTCGTCCATGCTTTTATGCACATCAAGATGATTTGGTGCTACATTTGTAACAACCGCAACATCGGGACTTTTACGCATAGAAATTAGTTGGAATGATGATAACTCAACCACTACAAAATCCTCGGCGGTTACATTTTCAATTTCGGGGAGAAGCGGTTTTCCTATGTTACCGCCAACAAATACCTTTTTGCCCTCAGCCTCAAGCATTTTGGCAATAAGCGTTGTGGTTGTTGTCTTCCCGTCAGAGCCGGTTACCGCAAATATAGTTGCAGGGCAAAGGTCGAAAAATACCTCCATTTCGCTTGTTACAGCAATTCCTTTTTTCCTTGCCGCCGAAAGCTCGGGCAAATTCCAATTCATACCCGGAGTTCTAAATATTATGTCAACCTCTAAATCGTCAAGATATCCTTCACCAAGTCTTAATTCTGCACCGCTTTTTTCAAGCATATCTGCAGTTTCGCCAATCATTTCCCTTGTTCGGCGGTCAAGTGCATAAACCTTTGCACCCTTGCTTAAAAAATCAAGAATAAGCGGTGTATTGCTGACACCTATTCCGCACATTGCGATTTTTTTGCCGTTAATCTGTTCAAAAAATTTCTTGCAATCCATAAGTTATCTCCTTTAGATTAATTCGCCCTGAACCTTGTCTTCAAATGCTTTTGTAATTTTAACCTTTTCTATTCTGCCGTAAAGCGGTTCGTTTGTTTTAACCGCTACCCTTACATAGCTTTTTGTATAACCTTCGGCAAATCCGTTTTCAAAGGTTTCAAATAAAACCTCCTCCACTCTGCCTACCTGAGAACGCATAAACTCGCTTTCGCAGAGGTTTGCCGCATCTATCATAATTTTACTGCGTCTTGCTTTTTCCTGACGTGTAATCTGCAAAGGCATTTTATCAGCCAGCGTGCCCTTTCGCCTTGAATAAGCAAAAACGTGTGTCTTTGAAAAGCCGATTTCCTTTAAAAATTCCACACTTTTTTGGAATTCCTGCTCTGTTTCACCTGCAAAGCCTACCATAATATCGGTAGTAATTCCCGCATTCGGGAAAACTGCCCTTATTCTTTTCACCAAATCTCTGTAAAACACGGTATCGTAATGACGGTTCATTCTTTTGAGCGTTTCGTCACAGCCCGATTGAAGCGAAAGATGAAACTGCGGACAAAATTTTTCTGTATCTTTAAGACGGGAGAGCATTTCATCGGTTATAAGGTCAGGCTCGATTGAGCCTAAACGCACCCTTTTAATTCCCTCAGGCTTTGCGGCGGCATCTACCGCATCGCAAAGATTTACATTTTCGCCCTTTCCGTAGGAAGAAAGGTTAATCCCCACAAGCACTACCTCTATAAATCCCTTTTGTGCCAATGCTTCGGCTTCCTTTAAAATCAGGTCACAGCTCTTTGAACGGACAAATCCGCGTGCAAAGGGTATGATACAGTAGGTGCAGTATCTGTCACAGCCGTCCTCTATTTTCATATACGCCCTTGTTCTTTCGGCAAAATCGGAAATTGAGGGAGTATTAAAGCACTCGTACCGTTCGTGAGCAAAATTCACAATCTGCTTTTGCTTTTCCTTTAAAAACCTTTCGGTATATTCAATAACCTTTCTTGTATCGGTATTGCCTATTACAATATCAGCCGAATTAAGTAAATCCCCGTCGCCCTTAAAGGTTTGAGCCATACAACCGGTCAGCACAATTACCGCATCGGGATTTTCGCGACGCAATCGATTAAGTACCTGACGTGTTTTGCGGTCGCTTTCGGCGGTTACGGTACAGGAATTAATGACGGCAATGTCGAACTGCTCGCCCTCTGATGACACAGTATATCCCTTTTTTTCAAAAAGCTCACGCATACATTGAGTTTCATATTGATTAACCTTGCAGCCAAGCGTGTGAAAATATACCCTCATATCCGTCTCCAAACTAAATCTTTATCTATATATTATATATCTATTATAGCAATTTTTCAAGAATAATAGCAATAAAGATTGATTTTTTTACAAAAAAACACCTAAGCCGACGCTTAGGTGTTAAAAAATTGTTCTATTTCTTCTTTCTCCGCTACGGTTGAGCCTTGCAC
The DNA here is from genome assembly GCA_045587085.1 of Acutalibacteraceae bacterium. Lineage (GTDB taxonomy): Bacteria > Bacillota > Clostridia > Oscillospirales > Acutalibacteraceae > UBA737. The sequence goes on from JAZNBP010000196.1 coordinate 10,807, forward strand.
CATACCGTTTCTGCCTCCGCCACGGACCGCAAATTTTTCTTTAAACTTTTTAAAAAAATCGTCTAAGGTACTATCCCCGCAAATGCAGAAATTAAAGCCGTTTTCACTTCCGGAGAATACTCCCCTTGTTCCGCCGTATGTATTAAAAAGTCGGTCGGCAAAGTACTGTAAATCCTTAATTTCAAGCCCTTCCTCAAATGTGGCACTGACAGAACCGGAAGGCTTTAATTCAGCTACTTTCTTTTCGATAATGCTTCTTTTATACCCCGAGAGAGTGTACTTAAGATTTTTAATTTCATCAAGATTTTTAGCCACTGCAGAAGCTACATCGTCTGCTTTTACACAAAGCAAAGAGGATATTTTTTGCACCGAAATATGCTTTTGTCTGTAGTCCTTTATAGCCCTGCTTCCGCATTTTATTTCTATTCTTACACCGCCACGCAAGCTTTCGGCAGATAAAAGCTTTATAATTCCTATTTGCCCTGCATTTTTTACGTGAGGAGCACAGCAGGCACACATATCGGTATTTTCTATTTCTACTATGCGGATATCTCCGACAAGCTCCTTTTTACTGCGGTAGTTAAGCGTAGCGAGTGTAGTTTTATCAGGGTAATAAGCTTTAAATTCCGCATTACTGAAAACCACTTCGTTTGCTTTTTGTTCTATAAGCTCTAATTGGTCGACTTTAAGCGGTATATCAAAGTCCAAGGTTACAATATCCTCACTCAAATGGAAGCCGACATTTTCACAACCGTATAAGGTATGTGCCACACCCGAAATTATATGCTCGCCCGAATGTTGTTGCATAAAATCAAATCGGCGAAGCCAATCAATTTTACAATTCACCTTATCGCCTTTATTCAAAAGTTTATCTGTAATGTGATAGATAACATCGTTTTCTATCCTAACATCCAAAACCTTTGCATCTTCTATAAATCCCCTGTCCGAGGGCTGACCGCCCGCCTCAGGGGAAAAGGCAGTTTTATCGAGAACGGTTAAAATTGTATCCCCTTCTTGATACGACTGCAAAACAACCGCAGAAAATTCCTTTAAATGCGAGTTTAAATCATATAATTTTTCAGTCAAGATAGCTTCTCCCTTACAATGTATGCTGCCTTATAAATATCGCCGCCGCCCATCGTGATTACAATATCGCCCTTTTGTGCGGTCTCGATAATTTTATCGGCAATGTTAGAAAATCCGTCAACTACAACGGCATCAGGCAATTTATTTGCCAAATCCTCTGAATAAATATTGTAAGTATTAACCTCACGCGAACCCATTATAGGGGTTAAAATTACCTTATCTGCAATAGATAATGCCTCTATAAATTCGTCCTTTAAAAGGGCGGTGCGAGAAAATGTAAATGGTTGGAAAACCGCAATTACGCGGTTATATGAAAGCTCCTTGGCAGCAGTAAGCGTTGCCTTAATCTCGGTCGGGTGATGTGCGTAATCGTCCGCCAAGGTAAAGCTTTCGAATTCGCCCAAAAACTCAAAACGTCTGCCGGCACCGGTAAACTCGGCTAAAGCTGACTTTATACCGTCTGTAGCTACTCCCATTTCATAGCATACCGCAAATGCCGCCAAACCGTTTAAAACATTATGCCTGCCGGGGGCTTTAAGCTCTAAAGACGCAAGCATTTTACCGTTTGAGAAAACATCAAACATAAAGCCGAATTTCCCCGGTCTTATGTTTTCAGCATAATAATCATTTTTACTGTCAAAGCCGAAGGTTACAATATCTGCCGTTATCCCCTCAGCTGCCTTATGGCAAAGAGCATCGTCACCGTTTATATAGCTTTTCTTACTCATTGCAAGGAATTTATGAAAGGACATCACCAAATTATCCATTGTTTTAAAATAATCCAGGTGGTCGTTATCGATATTAAGCAACACCGAAACATCGGGTGTCATCTGCAAAAATGTATCTACAAACTCACAAGCCTCGCAAACAAAGGTATCGCTTTTGCCGGCAATACCGTTAGAGTTAATAAGCGGAAGTCTTCCGCCTATAACAGCGGTAGGCTCATACTTATTAAGCAGTAAAATTTGGGTTATCATAGAGGTGCAGGTAGTTTTTCCGTGTGTTCCGCAAACACCTATTACATTATCAAAATAACGGGTAAGTGCACCTAAAAGATGGCTTCGCTCCATAGTGGGGATATTCTTTTCCTTTGCCGCCATAATTTCAGGATTATCGGCAGAGATTGCGGCAGAATAAACCACCAGCTCGGCACCTTCAATATTTTCGGGATTATGCCCCATAAACACCTTTATTCCAAGTGCTTTAATTCGCTTTAACGGGTCGCTTTCGTTATTGTCGGAGCCTGTAAGAATATATCCCTTGCTGTGCAAAATTTCAGCAAGCGGGCACATACCGCTTCCGCCAATACCAATCATATGAACACGCTTTACATTTTTAATAAGCTTGTCTTCCTCACGCAAAACTTTCATTTTATACACCTCTTTAACATTTCTATTATATAACTATTGCGGTAAAAAATAAACACTTTTTTAAAAAGTAACGGAAATTTTTGTAAAAACGTATGCGATACTTTATACTGCAATTAAAACATCTTAACTAAATAGTCAGTTTGGCATAAACTGTAATAAAAGCAATTTTTCTCTATTTTACTTTTGGTGATGCTATGAAAAAAGTACTGATAATAGGCGGAGACAACCGCTTAAAGGCTTTAAAATCAAGACTTTCAAGCGACGGCTACAAAACAGATAGCTTAGGACTTTTTGAAAACGATAACGGAAGTATTGAAAATGCAGATGTAATAATTCTGCCCGTTCCCACAACAAAGGATAAGGAGAATGTTTTTACCCCCTTAACCCACAGGAAAATTCCGCTTTCGGAAATATATGAAAAAACCGATAAAAATCAGCTTATTTTGAGCTGTAATTACAGTTTTGAAGGCAAAAACAATGTCGACTACGGTGCTCTTGACAGCTATGCCCTTTTAAACGCTGTTCCCACCGCCGAGGGAGCAATTTCGCTGGCTATAGAGAACACAGATTTTGCCCTTTGGAACTCCTCGGTTTTGGTGATTGGCTGTGGCAGAGTAGGCAAAATTTTAGCTGACCGACTAAAGGCGTTAAGTGCAAAGGTTACGGTATCTGCAAGAAAAGACAGCGATTTCGCATACCTTAGTGCTTTAGGCTTTGACTACATAAATACAACAAGTCTAAGCCAAAGCCAAAATGCTTACCGCATAATCTTTAATACCGTAGACGCAAAGGTGCTTGACGATACTGCTCTTGAAAGACTTACCTGCGATTTGATGATAGATTTATCCTCATTTGGCGGATTTAGTCTCGAAAAAGCGGAAAAGTGCGGTATAAAGGCAATAAAGGCACCTGCTCTGCCTTTAAAAACGGCTCCCGAGACCGCATCGGAAATTCTTTATGAAACAGTAACACAAATAATTGATAAAAATTCAGGTGAAGCTTATGGAAAAAATTAATTTAGGCTATGCCTTTTGTGGCTCGTTTTGTACGCTGAAGCAATCACTTTCAGCCCTTAAAGAGCTTGCAAAAGAAAACTATAATATACAGCCTATAATGTCTCAAATAGTATACACAACCGATACTCGATTTATAAAGTGTGAGGATTTAATAAAAGAGGTCGAGCAAATAACAGGTAATCCCGTTATTCACGATATAGTGTCCGCCGAGCCGATAGGACCTAAAAATTTGCTTGATATAATAGTGGTTGCTCCCTGTACGGGCAACACACTGTCAAAGCTTGCACTAGGCGTTACGGATACGGCGGTTACAATGTCGGTTAAAGCACATTTAAGGAATAACAAGCCTGTGGTTTTAAGCATTGCCACAAACGATGCTTTGGGTGCGACAGCCAAAAATATCGGTCTTTTACACAACACTAAAAACATCTATTTTACCCCCTACAGACAAGATGACCCCTTTTCAAAAAACAATTCCCTTGTGTGCGATTTCTCGCTTATTCCAAAAACCGTAAAATCTGCCCTTGAAGGCAGACAGTTACAGCCTGTAATAATGTAAATTTCTGCAAATTCATAATTTTCTTGCTTATATCTGTGTTTTGTGGTATAAAATTATTATAAAAACGCAATATAATATAAAAAGGAGAATTGCTATGAAAAAATATGTTTGTCCCTGCGGATATGTTTATGACGAGGCTGTAGGCGATCCCGATAACGGTATTGCTGCAGGCACACCTTGGGAGAATGTGCCTGAGGACTTTGTATGCCCTGTTTGCGGTCTTTCCAAGGATATGTTCGAGGAAGAATAATAAGCTAAATCACTTTTAAACGGATACCCCGCGGGGTATCCGTTTGTTTTTTCCCTGTTTCGTCATAATTCTGCAAAAATGTCGGTATTTCAAAATTTGAGTTGACAAGCACGCTTTAAAGTGGTAAAGTATTTAGTAGATATTATATATAGGTGTAAAAGGATTTTTATTATGACTATTGTTGATTTACTTGAACGCAACGCTAAAGAGTTTTGTTTTGATACAGCACTTGTTGAAATTAACCCCGACCAGCCCGAAACCAGAAAACGCACTTGGCAGGAATTCGAACTGGTAGAGCCTACTATAAAGGTGCCTCATTACCGTAGGGAAATCACTTGGGGCGTATTTGACGAAAAGGCAAACCGCACTGCAAATATGCTTAAACAAAACGGTATTGGCAAGGGCAAAAAGGTTGCTATTCTTTTAATGAACTGCATTGATTGGCTGCCTATTTATTTTGGAATTTTAAAAACAGGTGCATTGGCAGTACCGCTTAACTTCCGCTATGCTTCGGATGAAATTGAATATTGCCTTAATTTGGCCGAGGCGGACGTTCTGGTATTCGGTCCCGAATTCATCGGCCGTGTGGAGGCTATTGCAGACAAGATTTCCAAAAACCGTATGCTTGTATATATAGGTGACGGTTGCCCTGCTTTTGCGGATGATTACAACGATTTAATTTCCGAATGCTCAGGTAATTTTCCAAAGTGCTCTTTATCTGAGGATGACGATGCCGCAATTTACTTCTCATCAGGTACAACCGGCTTTCCCAAAGCCATTTTACATAAGCACAGAAGTCTTATACATTCTGCACGTGTTGAGCAGGCACATCACGGACAAACTAAAGATGATTGCTTCCTTTGTATCCCTCCGCTTTACCATACGGGTGCTAAAATGCACTGGTTCGGAAGCCTTATTTCAGGCTCTAAAGCGGTAATTTTAAAGGGTACTCAATCTAAAAATATTTTAACCGCCGCAAGTGAGGAACAATGCACCATTGTCTGGCTGTTAGTTCCTTGGGCTCAGGATATTTTGGATGCGCTTGACCGAGGCGAGTTAAGTCTTTCCGACTTTAGTCTCAAACAGTGGAGACTTATGCACATAGGCGCTCAGCCCGTACCGCAAAGTCTTATCAAGCGTTGGCTTGAATACTTCCCCGAGCAACAGTACGACACAAATTACGGCTTGTCCGAATCAATAGGACCGGGTGCTGTTCATTTAGGCGTTGAAAACGTTCACAAGGTTGGTGCTATCGGTATTGCCGGCTATGGCTGGGAAGTAAAAATCGTAAATCCCGACGGTGAAACGGTTAAGGACGGCGATGTTGGTGAGCTTTGCCTTAAGGGTCCCGGCGTTATGGTGTGCTACTATAATGATGAAGCCGCCACTAATGCCACACTTAAAGACGGTTGGCTTTATACCGGCGATATGGCAATGACTGACCCCGACGGCTTTATATACTTAGTTGACCGCAAAAAGGACGTTATTATAACAGGTGGTGAAAACCTATACCCCGTACAGATTGAAAACTTTATTGCAGCTTTCGATAAGGTAAAGGATGTCGCTGTAATCGGTCTTCCCGATGCACGTCTTGGCGAAATAGCTGCCGCTATTATTGAAATAAAGCCTGATATGACCTGCACAGAAGAGGAAATAAACGAATTTTGTATGGAGCTTCCGCGTTACAAACGTCCCCGCAAAATTATTTTTGCAGATATTCCCCGCAATCCCACAGGTAAAATTGAAAAGCCAAAGCTTCGTAAAATGTACGGTGCTGACGGACTTGTTGATTCTCAAAATAAATCCTAAAAAGAGGTATACATAATGAAAAAGCTAATGATTGGTAATGAGGCAGTAGCCGCAGGTCTTTACGACGGCGGACTAAGTGTTGTTTCAAGCTACCCCGGTACTCCCTCAACTGAAATTACCGAATTTTTATCCAAATATGACGATATCCACAGCGAATGGGCACCCAACGAAAAGGTTGCCTGCGAGGTTTCCTTTGGTGCATCCTTGGGCGGTGCCCGTACAGCCTGTGCTATGAAGCACGTTGGTCTCAATGTTGCGGCAGACCCGCTTTTCACCCTTTCCTATACAGGCGTAAACGGCGGTATGGTAATCTGTGTCGCTGATGACCCCGCAATGCACTCCTCTCAGAACGAGCAGGACTCCCGCCACTACGCTATTGCATCTAAGGTGCCTATGCTTGAACCCTGCGACTCGAAAGAGGCATACGAATTTGCAAAATCCGCTTTTGCACTTTCCGAAAAGTTTGATACTCCCGTACTGCTTCGTATGTGTACAAGAATTGCACATAGCCAGTCTATCGTAGACCGTGGTACACGTGAGACTGTAGAGCTAAAGCCCTATGAAAAAAATCCGCAGAAATTTATTATGATGCCGGGAAATGCTATCAAGCGTCACCCCATAGTTGAAAAGAGAACTGCCGATTTAACCGAATTTGCAGAAAACTGTATGTACAATACAGTAGAGCTTAACTCTGACGAAATCGGTATTATCACCTCCGGCTGTTCCTATCTTTATGTAAAGGAAGCCTTGGGCGACAGTGTAAGCATACTTAAAATCGGTATGCCTAATCCCTTGCCCGTTAAAATGATTAAGGATTTTGCAACTAAGGTTAAAAAGCTTTATGTAATAGAGGAATTAGACCCCATTATCGAAAATCACGTAAAGGCTCTCGGTATTGAGGTTGTCGGAAAAGAGCTTTTCTCAATTCTTGGCGAATTTTCACAGAAAGCTATTAAAGACGCCTTCCGTTTGGAAAAGAATTATTCCGTTTCGGCTGACAGCGTTATTCCTAACCGTCCGCCTATGATGTGTGCAGGCTGTCCTCACAGAGGTATGTATTACGTGCTTGCTAAAAATAAGATTACAGTGCTTGGCGATATCGGTTGCTATACTTTAGGTGCAGTCCCCCCCTTAAACGCACTTGATTCTACCCTTTGTATGGGTGCGTCTGTTTCGGGACTTCACGGCTTTAACCTAGCCCGTGGCAAGGACGCCGAGCAAAAAAGTGTTGCCGTTATTGGCGACAGCACCTTTATGCACTCGGGTATGACAGGACTTGCGAATATTTCTTATAACGCAACCAATTCAACCGTCATTATTCTTGATAACTCTATTACCGGTATGACAGGCCATCAGCAAAACCCCACTACAGGCTATAATATTAAGGGTGACCCTGCCACAAAGATTGATTTGGAAAGTCTATGCAAAGCACTCGGCTTTAACAGAGTAAGGGTGGTAGACCCCTATGATTTGAAGGAATGTGAAGCAGTAGTTAAAGAGGAACTGGCAATTGAGGAGCCCTCTGTTATTATTTCACGCAGACCCTGTGTGCTTTTAAAGAGTGTTAAGGCAAAGCCTGCTTTAAAGGTAGAAAACGATAAGTGTAAATCCTGCAAAAAGTGTATGACGCTTGGTTGTCCTGCTATCAGTATGAAGGACGGCAAGGCAAGAATAGATGCTACTCTTTGCGTTGGCTGTGGCGTTTGCGAACAGCTTTGTGCATTTAATGCGATTGGAGAATAATTATGAAAACTACAAGTATTATGATAGTAGGTGTCGGCGGTCAGGGTAGCCTTTTGGCTTCAAAACTGCTTGGCAGACTCTTAGTTGACGAGGGCTACGATGTAAAGGTGAGCGAGGTTCACGGTATGAGTCAGCGTGGCGGCTCGGTAGTGACCTATGTCCGCTTTGGCGAAAAGGTGTACTCCCCCATTATTACCGAGGGCGAGGCAGACTTTATTATATCCTTTGAAAAGCTTGAGGCGGCTCGCTATGCACCCTTCCTTAAAAAGGACGGCAGAATTATAGTAAACACACAAGAAATCGACCCTATGCCCGTAATTATCGGTGCGGCAGAATACCCCACAAATGTTTTAGACGAATTAAAGGCTAAGGGTATCGCGGTTGAGGATTTTGACGCTCTTACTCCCGCTAATGAGGCAGGCTCACCGAAAGCGGTTAATATTGTGCTTATGGGCAAGGCTGCAAAGTATTTTGATATTCCTAAGGAAAAATGGATTTCGGCTATTGAAAAGACTGTAGCACCGAAATTTATTGAAATGAACAAAAAAGCTTTCGAGCTAGGGTATAACTCTTAAAATTTATAGGAGGCAAACAAAATGGAAAAACGGTATTACCAAAAAGAAATTGAAACTATGCCGGTCGAAGAAATCAAAAAGCTTCAATCCGAAAAGCTGGTCCGTCAGGTAAAGCACGTTTACGAAAATGTGGCATATTACCGTGACCTTATGGATAAAAAAGGCGTAAAGCCTGAGGATATTAAGGGTATTGAGGATTTGCATAAATTACCCTTTTTAACAAAGGCGGATTTGCGTGAAGCATACCCTTACGGATTGCTTGGTAAACCTCTTAAAGACTGTGTCAGAATTCAGTCCACATCAGGTACTACCGGTAAGCGTGTTGTGGCTTTTTATACTCAGCATGATGTTGATTTGTGGGAGGACTGCTGTGCCCGTGCTATTGTAGCAGTAGGCGGTACTGACGAGGATGTTTGTCAGGTAGCATACGGTTATGGCTTGTTTACAGGTGGTCCCGGTTTAAACGGCGGTTCTCATAAGGTTGGTTGCCTTACTCTTCCCTTGTCATCAGGTAATACCGAACGTCAGGTTCAGTTTATGACCGACCTTGGAACTACAATTATTTGCTGTACTCCGTCTTATGCGGCATATATCGGCGAATATATCAAAGAAAAGGGACTAAAGCCCGAGGATTTAAAGCTTAAAGCAGGTATTTTCGGTGCAGAGGCTTGGACCGAGGAAATGCGTCAGGGAATTCAAAACGCTTTAGGTCTTAAGGCTTACGATATTTACGGCTTAACCGAAACCTCAGGCCCCGGTGTTTCCTTCGAATGTGAAGCACAAACAGGTATGCATATTAACGAGGACCATTTCTTGGCAGAAATCATTAACCCTGAAACGGGTGAGGTTTTACCCGAGGGTGAAAAGGGCGAGCTTGTTTTCACTGCTCTCGATAAAGAGGCTTTCCCGCTTCTTCGTTACAGAACAAGAGATATTTGCGTATTGAAACGTGAAAACTGCCCTTGCGGACGCACATTTATTAAGATGAGCAAGCCTATGGGCAGAAGCGATGATATGCTCATTATCCGCGGTGTAAACGTATTCCCAAGCCAGATTGAAACAGTGCTCTTGAACGAAGGCTATCAGCCTAACTACCAGATAGTAGTTGACAGAAAGAATAATACAGATACATTCGACGTTAACGTTGAAATGAATCCCGAACAGTTTACTGATACTGTAAGCGGTGTTACAGAGCTTGAAAAATCACTCGCAAACGCTATGAAAACTATGCTCGGCATTAA
>JAZNBP010000197.1:0-6904 GCA_045587085.1 Acutalibacteraceae bacterium
AGCTTAATGAAAAAGTACAATGTTCTATCCTTAATTTCAAGTATTGCAGTGGCTGTTAATTTCTTTAACATTATTTTGCTTGAGTTATTACATAAAATGCAAGTTGTAAATTTATGGACCAATGTAGCTGATTTTACAGCCTTAATTACTTTACCGCTGTTAAACCTTGTAACCGTCCTTGTTGCTATAATTTCAATAATTATGCTATTGATTGATAAGAAAAGAAATAAAGAATTATTTGTAAAGAAAGCTATGATGAGTGTTGTATTTCTAGTTTTAAATTTAATTGTTTCTTTCCTTATTGTACAGTATTCGATTTTAGGTGGAGGAATTTTCTCAATATTTACCGGTTTTAATTAAAAATCTTGTGTTATTTTATCCGCAAGTATAGCAAATATTTCGGCACAGCTTTTTGTATCGTTTGCAATGTTTTCTGAGAAAACAATTACAGTATATTCTGGCTCTTCAAACGGAAAAAATCCGCAAAACCAACCCGAACAAATTTCAACTCCGTTTTCATATTTTCCCGTTTGTGCAGTGGCGGTTTTTCCGCCTGCAGTTGTGTGCTTTGGCATTGCTTTTTTACCTGTTCCAATTTCTAAAACAGCCTTAAGGCTGTTTTTTATTTTTTCTGCAGTTTCACCTTCCATAATACGTGTTGGCAGGTTACTGCTCTCTTTAGTTAGCTTACCGTTTTTTAGTATTCCTTCGACTAAATACGGCGTTGTATAAAGCCCCTCATTTGCAATGGCATTATAAAGATTCAAAAGTGCTATTGGTGAAAGAAGAAGCTTTCCTTGACCTATACTTAAATTTGCAAGTTCTGCAGAATTCGATAATAGCTCTTTACTTGTAAGATTTCCCGCACTTGTGGAAATTCCTTTACATAACTCAATCCTTTGTCCAAATTGCAGATTTTTAGCCCTCGTATAAATTTCGTCTTTTCCGATTTTTAAGGCAAAATTGTAAAAAAATGTGTTGCAGGAATATGCTATTCCTTCTTTTAGATTTAAAATACCGTGACCATCTCGTTTATGACAATTAAAGGTTAAATCTGCGATTTTTATACTGCCTGTGCAATTATTGGAAAATGTCTCATAGCCACTCTCTATACCAACTGCAGCAACTAGCGGTTTAAAAACAGAGCCAATATTAAACGCTTCAAGTGCTCGGTTTAAAAAAGGTGAATTTTGTGCATTTAAGTAGCTTTCTATATTATTCAAATCAAAATTTGGTCTGCTTACAATAGCTTTAATTTTTCCGCTTTTGCTTTCACAAATTAAAATAGCACCGCAGTTAATTGCGTCGGCGGTAGTTTCCGCTAGCTGTTGCAGATTTAAGTCTATAGTTGTGACAATTCCTTCTGATAAGAAATTATTGTCATATTCAAGCCTTGGAATAATTCCGCTTAGCATTTCGCCCTTGCCGTTTTTTTCAAAAACAAATTCACAACTACCTTGTTGCTTTAAGATGTCATTATAAGCTTTTTCAAGACCTGTAACACCATTTTTACTGTTGTCAAGATAGCCGATTGTGTGTATTGCTGTGTTGTATTCGGTTTCGTAAATTTCGGCACAGTAAATACCTTCAACATCGATTTTTTTAGGCAGTTCAATAAGTATAGGCTTTCCGCTTTTAAGTCTTTCTAATGCTGATGTAAGTGTTTCACCGCTTAAAATTTTTGATATTGCCGTAATGGCCACGGGTGTCGGGGAAACTGCTGCTACCACTTTTTTCACATTGTTTGTAATAGGGTTTTTGTTGCAGTCAAATATTGTTCCTCTTATATCGGCAGCCTTTAACCTATAATAGTTTTGTGTACCTACAACTTCGCTGTAGTTTTGAGAGCAAAGGACAGATAGTCTTAATACTGTGACAAAAAACATAAGCATAGTTAAAAAGAAAGCAATTACAACTCTTTTTCTGTGAATATTTATAAATTCCTTTTCGTTCATTAAATCACCAATGTAAGTATTGGTGAAAAACGGATTATAAATACAAAAAATCCCGAATAATCGGGATTTTTAAATTTATTTTGAAATTATCTTTTTGAAGGGTTTTTCAAGGCTTAAAAATAAGATTACACCGCCTATTACCGAGATTCCTGCATTTATAAGGGTTGAGCCTTGAGTTAAGAGCGAGGCTGTGAACGCCGCTGAGAAGGTAGAGCCTGCTATGGTGTACTGAACAGTTTTCCAGAGTAGCTCGCCGGCGATATTAACACACATACCAAGTATTGCGGCTATTACTGCAGCAGAGGTTTTAGTAGGTAACTTTTTATTAATTATCGCAAAAATTATAGCAACCGCACCGATTATAAAGAAAATAGGGGATAAAACTTTAATACTGCCCGAAAAATTGTCATTACCAAAGATAGAGTAAAGCAATAGCGAAATCGAAATACCTATAAAAATAAGACCGGATACAGTTAATGCTTTTGCGTTGTTACGTTTTTCTTTGTTGAAAATATTAAAAATTAGTCCTACTGTTAAACCTATCAAGAATTTTAATATAAAGGTTTTTGGTGCTGAGTCGGCGTGACCGTTAAAAAGGTCAAATAGTCCCATTCCAATACTGCCGGCTAATCCTCCGCTTACACCGCCTATGAGAAGTGCGGCGACTACAACAATCAGATTGCCAAAGTGTATAAACATTCCTGCAAAGGGTATGAAGAATAGCATTAAGGATATGTAGCAAAGAGCTGCAAAAAAGCCTATTAAAGTAATATTCAGTATTTTATTTTTTGATTTTGTGTTCATTTTTTACACCAGCTATTGAAATATTTTTATTTTGTGTTATCATTATAGCATAAAGTGACCGCTTTAAAATAGCCAATTTTAATTATTTTTGAAAGGACAGTTGTTATGCTGTTAGATTTTATTCAGTTAAATGATAGAAAAGACTTGTATATTAATCTTTACAAGGGAATTAAGGAAGCAATAAATAAAGAGACAATTAAAAAAGGGGAGAGACTGCCTTCAATTAGGGAGGCAGCTGCTCAACTAAATGTTAGCCGAACAACAGTAGAAAATGCATATTACAAGCTTTGTATAGAGGGTATTGTCGAAAGCGAACCGCAAAGAGGTTATTTTGTGAGTAATGGATATACCCCTATAAAACGAATTCAATCAAATAGTATAGAAACTCCAAAGTTTAAGTATGATTTTTCAAGCCGTAATATTGATACTAAATATGCCGATACAAAAAATTGGAAAAAGACAGTACGACAGGTGCTTATTAATAATGATGAGTTGACCTCTTATGGCAATGCTCAGGGCGAATTACATTTAAGAAAGGCATTAAGCGATTATTCCTATAAAGCACGAGGTGTTTCATCAAAGGATGATAATATAGTAATAGGTGCAGGTATCGGACCTCTTTTGAATACTCTAATAGGAATAACAGGCAGAAAATTAAAAGTAGGCTTCGAAATGTCAGGCTTTTTAAAGGCAGAAAGCATATTTTTGGATTACGGGATTGAAACGGTAATTTTAGATAGCGATGCCAACGGTGCCACGCTGGAAAGTATAAAAGAAAATAATATAGATGTATTATTTCTTACAACCTCATCTTTGCCGAAAATCAGCATTACGGGAATTTCAAAACGCCGAAATGAGTATATATCTTGGTTAGAAGAAAAAGATAACAGATTTATTATTGAGGATGACTACAACGGAGAACTCAGATATACTGCACGCAGTCTTACTGCATTTCAAGGGAAAGCGGTAGACAAAACTGTTTATATCGGCAGTTTTTCTAAATTACTGCTTCCAAGTGTGAGAATTGCATATATGGTATTGCCTGATGATTTTGCAGAAATATTTAATATTAGGCGACATCTTATCAATCAAACCTGCGGAAAAATTGAACAATTAGCGTTAGCCGAGTATATTAATAGCGGAAATTTAGAAAAACATCTGCGACGTTTAAGAAGGCTCTATTATACAAAAAGTCAGATTTTGATAGAAGAGCTTAAGAAAAGCTTTAAAGATATAAATATTACATTGTATGAGTCGTTGTTAACACTTGATGTAGATTTTAAAAAAACTTATATGACAGACAATTTATATGAGAAGCTTTTAAAAAATAATATTTTAACTCTTCCGATAAATAAAACAGGCACTATGCGACTTTGTTTTGCAGGTATAGACGCAGATGAGATTAAAGAAGCAGTTCTTACCATAAAAAGGACGCTCGAAAATTAATTTTTTGTTAAGTATTGTATTGAAAAAACTGACAAAATGTTATATAATATTTTCAAGCGAAATTTTGGAGGGAATTTTAATGTTAAAGAAAATTTCTGTTTTACTGCTTACCTTAATTTTAGCACTTTCTGTTGGATGCGGAAAGAATAAGGATAAGCTTTCTGTTGAAAAGGGAGACGATGCTCAAAATTCTGCCACTTCATCTACTGGCAGTGGCGAAGAGTTGGAAAACGGCGTCCTTAATCCTTTGACCGGCTTAAAGGATTTAAATCCTGAGGATGCAAATTTACGTCCAACGGCTGTTATGATAAATAATATTTCTCAAGCCCAAAAGGTTCAAACAGGTTTAAACGATGCGGATATTGTTTACGAAACCGAGGTAGAGGGTGGCATCACCCGTCTTTTGGCTGTATTTAAGGATATTAAAAATGTAAAGCAATTAGGCACAGTTCGTTCTGCAAGATATTGCTTTATTGATTTGGCTTTAGGTCACGATGCAATCTATGTTCATCACGGACAAGACGCATACCACGCAGCCCCTCATTTAAGGGATGTTGCCGCATTCACCGTTTCTGAAAAGGCGGGCGGAGCCAGAATTACTAATGGACTCTCTCGTGAGCATACCCTTTATGCTTACGGCGATAAGCTTTGGCAGGTTCTCGGCAATAACGGATATAATTTGGAAGCTTCGTCTACAGAACCTTGGCAGACCTTTACTGAAAAAGCAAAGCTTTCAAATACCGCAAACAGTGTTTCTGCTAAGTTTTCTGCTTCTTACATAACTAAGTTTGTTTACAATCCCGACACCGCTAAATATAGAAGATATAGTGGCTCTACTGAGCGTGTTGATTATGTAACCAACGAAAAAATTGAATTTAAAAATGTTTTTGTTTTAAAAACCACAATCCGCAACTTTAACTGTACGGGTAGCGATACATATCATCATAAGGATGTTGTTCTTGATTCAGGCAGCGGTTATTATTTCTCTAACGGCAAGTATGAGGAGATTAATTGGACTAAGGGTGCTGCTTCAAACGGTTTTAAATTCACCAAAACAGACGGCACAGCACTTGAAGTATCTGCAGGTAATTCCTGGGTTTGCATTATAAATAAAAATAATTCCGTTACTATTGAATAAAATTCAATAATTATATAAAACCCTTTTTCAAAAACGAGAAAGGGTTTTATATTTACAGTCTTAATTCATTTTTCAAGTGAATTTTGTCGAATGAAAAAATATTTTTATGGTTTATTACAGATATATCTCGGTAATAATTTTAACAAAGGCTTTTAAATTACGGAGATGATATTTTGTATAACAAGGTTAGTCTATGTGGTGTTGATACATCCAAGCTTCCGCTTTTAAAGGAAAAGGAAAAAGAGAGACTGTTAAAAGAGGTAAAAAACGGTAATAAAGAGGCTAGAGAGGAGCTAATTAACGGAAATTTAAGGCTGGTTCTGAGCGTTATTCAGAGATTTACTTCACGCGGAGAAAATCTTGATGATTTATTTCAAATAGGTTGCATAGGACTAATTAAGGCAATAGATAACTTTGATATCACTCAGGAAGTACGCTTTTCAACCTATGCGGTGCCGATGATTATTGGTGAAATCAGGAGATATTTAAGGGATAACAGTGCAGTAAGAGTAAGTCGCTCAATTAAGGATACTGCATACAAAGCAATGCAGGTAAAAGAACGCTTGACCGCAGAAAAACAAAGAGAGCCTACCGTTACAGAAATTGCAAATGAGTTAGGATTACCCTCGGCTGAGGTAGTAGTAGCGCTTGAGAGTATTGTGACACCTATGTCCCTTTATGACCCGATTTATTCTGACGGTGGTGACACGTTATATGTCTTGGACCAGATTGGTGATAATAATGACGATAATAATTGGCTGCAGGAAATTGCGTTAAAACAAGCAATAAAGGATTTATCCGACCGTGAAAAGAGGATTTTATCGATGCGGTTTATGCAGGGTAAAACGCAAATGGAGGTCTCACGTGAAATTGGTATTAGCCAAGCACAGGTCTCCCGTCTTGAAAAAGGAGCACTTGACAAAATTAAGGAGTAAAAAAAGACTGCCGAAAGGCAGTCTTAATATATTTAAAGGGGTAATAATCGGTAATTTTACAGATAGGCAAATGTCTACCGCCGATAAACGGAATATCCCTAGGCACCCCTACACTATAGTATGAAAGTGCAAAATAAAATGTTAATTTTATGCAATAGGATGATTTCTGATAAAGAGAACACCTAAGGTATCTGCACCGCAATGTGAGGAAACAGTACAGCCTGCACGTGTAATGTGTACTTCTTTAAAAGGTGCAATTTTTTTAACCTCTTCCACAACGGAATTTACAATTTCCTCGTCGCAGCCGGCGTGGGTAACAAATACGTGGTCTAATATTATATCCGAAGCATCGCCAATTCTTTCGTCAGCATAGGTAATGACTACGTCGGAGAATTTACCGCGATACTTCTTATCAACACCCATACTGCCGTTTTTAACAACGATACAGGGCTTTAGTTTTAAGAGGTTAGCACCAAATACTGCAACTGCAGAGCATCTGCCACCCTTGTGCAGATATTCAAGATTATCAATCACAAATGAAGCGTCAACACAAGGCACAAGCTTTTGAACCTCATCATAAATTTCGTTAGCAGACATACCTTTTTCAGCCATTTCTGCAGCAGCTA
>JAZNBP010000198.1:0-1935 GCA_045587085.1 Acutalibacteraceae bacterium
ACGGAACAGTTTTAGAAGGCGGTTACGTTGAATGTACTTTTAAAAATGACGAAAAGGGCGATCCGCTTGTAACAGGCGAAGGTCTTGCGGCTTTAGGCGTAATGTCACCTGAAATGTTTGAGAGTATGAAAGACCAGACTCTAAAAATTACAAAAATCGTTGCTGATGACCTTAAGACAATCGGACTTGATTTATGGGATATTAAGTTTGAGTTTGGTTACAATAATGATGAGGTTATTTTAATCGACGAAATAGCTTCAGGTAATATGCGTGTTTATAAGGACGGCAAAATAGTTGACCCTGTTGAACTAACTAAGTTAATACTTAATAGATAAGAGTTCTGTTGCCTTTAGCATAGTAGGAATTATGAGGAAAATCCGAAATTTTTTCGGATTTTCTTTTTTGTTTGGCATAAAGCTAAATAATATTTCATTTATTTGTGGAAATTCCATAAAAAGTTTATGATTGCTTGTATATTCTAAAAATATGTGCTATAATAATTAGATACTAAATCAGACTTGGAGGGCGTTATGGAGCTTACTGAAAGGTCAATAAAATCAATGTGTTCATCGACAATCTATAAACGCGGTGAGGAATGCTTCAAGCAGGGGAGAGTTCATATCAAGGTAAGAGAAGATGATAAGATTACCGCGGTTGTTGATGGTGAAGCAGTTTATAATGTGCAGGTTAAAATGTCTGATAAACAAATTCACGGATATTATTGTTCGTGTCCTTATTTTGATACAATGAATACAGTTTGTAAGCATATTGTTGCAACGCTTCTTCAAAGAAAACACGAACAGGATAACAACGGCGAGAATTTCACTGATGATAATGAGAGAATAGCGTCAAGACTTTGTGCTTCTTTTGGGTCATTGGATAAAGAGAAAAGAAAAATCCACCTAAAATTTGAGATTTCAGCGCTTGTAAAAGGATTTTCAGAACGTGAGTTCGGGGTGAAGATTTTAGCCGCAGGAAAGACTATTGAGTATCCTGAAAGCTTTTTAGAGAGTATAAAACAGGGTACAAACTTCAGGATAAACCGTCATATAGAGTTTTCTTCGGAAAACTGCTGTTTTGGTGATGCGGAAGGAAAAATCCTTTCAATACTTCTTGAAAGCTATGAGAGCAGACTTGCATTAGGGGATTTATATAACAGAGCGTATGGCGAAATCCCTGTAGGCGAGGAGGCAATAAAAAGGATTTTTGAGATACTTCCTCAATGTGATTATTCTTTTATTTTCAATCGTATGAATATGGGAAGAATTACAATAAAACAGGAAAACCCTGATATTTTAGTGGATATTTCGGCAATAGACGATGAGATTAATTTATATGCAGGAAATTACGGCACCGCACTTACAACAGATGGCGAGGTATTTTATTTTGAAGATACTTTGTATTTGACCTCAGTCGAATGGCAAAGCCTTTTTATGCCTGTATATGAGAGTCTTGCAAATGACCTAAGAACACAGATTTCATTTAAGGGCGATAATGCTATTTCGTTTGCATCTGTAGTTCTTCCCAAAATTACGTCAATGCGTGGCGTTGTCACTAACGGTATTGAAGAAACTGTAATTAATGAAAAGCCCGAGCTTTTTGTTTATTTAGACAATCCGGGAAGGGAAATCATATGTACGGTTAAGGCATCTTATGGTGATATCTCGTTGATATTACCAGAGGCGGTGCATAATGAGAAAAAAATAGTTGTCAGGGATATAAAGCTTGAAAATGAGGTTTTATCGCTTATTTCGGATTTTGAGTACAAGGGCGGTTATTACAGACTTTCAGATGATGAAAAAATATTTGATTTTTTAAAGAACAGATTAAAAATATTAAAAGGTTTTGCAAAGGTTGTAGCTTCCGACAGATTTTCAAACCTTAAAATATTAAACCGCATAGGTCTTGAGGGTAATGTTTCTTACAATAAAGTTT